>JALRJG010000067.1 GCA_023261215.1 Pseudomonadales bacterium
CTGCAGCTCCAATCTGCGGATCATTTTGAGTCGCGAGTCTATAAACGCCCGCCAGATCCGTGCTTTCGGCCTGGGCTGTCATCGAGAAGACAAAAAAGACGAGGGGGACCAATCGCGTCCGCATGGTGTGTATTTCCTTGAAATTATTTTATAAGCGCTTCAATGATCATCATACGAGAGCTTACGAAGCAGCGCCCACAACCTGTCGGCTCGTGGGGGAGGCTACTTTACGCTCATCGCGAGTTGAGTGCCAGTTTTGGACTCAATATCAGAACAGGCACTCAGCGCATTAACGGCATCGGATGACGCCATTTCGGAGTCTTGTTTTGGACCCAATTTAGTCTAGATAAATTCTAGGCGGATCAAGGGGCGCGATAAGAGTCTCGAATAAGCGAGCGACGGCCAGGCATCGAGCCTCAAAAAACGGCGCTGCTGCGATTTGAAGGCCGATGGGTAATCCCTCCTCATCCTTAGCGATAGGCATGCTGAGCCCTGGCCAGCCGGTGAGGTTGAAGGCTTGGGTGTAGAGATAATCGAAGGGATTCTCATCCTCATCGTGGGAGATCGCGGTTCTGCCGTTGACTGGGCAAAGCAGGACATCCACTTGTTCAAAGACACTTCGCATACTGCTTCGGTATCCATCCCAGAGGGCAATCAGATGACTGAGTTCGCTGGCAGACAGATGGGCCTTGGGTTGGCTCAGGATCCGCTGCAGTCGAAGCGAGGGCGTCTGTGTCCCGGCGCTGTGCAGTTGATCGGCAATCAGTTCATGATCATCGGCATTGAAGAGTCGACCATAAAGCATGGAGGTCATCTCCAGCCCCTCTGGTTTGATTTCAGTGATCGAATAACCCGCCCCAGCGAGGTCGGCAACCAACTGCTTTATCGCCTGCGTGATGGCGGGTGCTGCGACGCCCAACCCATGGTCAGTGAAGTAGCCTATTCGCAGGCTCTGCAAGTCGCTGTCAGCACCCAGATGAGGTGCACTGACCGTGTACGGGTCGCTGTGGTGCGGCCCTTCAATGATTTGGTAGATGCACTCGAGATCTTCGAGGGTTCGCGCGAGCGGGCCAATTTGACTGAGTGGGGCGAGCAAGCCCGTGCTCGGCAGGGCGTTGCCGGTGGTTGGCACGCGCCCTGTGGTTGGTTTGAGACCATAGATGCCACAAAAATGGGCAGGTAAGCGAATGCTGCCGCCAGTGTCGGTGCCCAAATCGATCGGAATGCCGCCGCAGGCAATCAACGCAGCAGCGCCTCCTGAACTCCCCCCCGAGGTTCGGCCGACCTGATGCGGATTAGATGTTCTGCCGAACACGTGATTATCCGTTTGGTAGGCCAATGTGAGCTCCGGCGTATTGGTTTTCCCGACCAGAATGGCCCCGGCTGCTCGAAGTCGCGATACTGCGATGGCGTCGTGCCCGGGCCGGTAAGCGGACCGGCCCTCGGTGCCCCAAGTGGTCACCATGTCGAAGGTATCGAGGCTGTCTTTGATGGTCATTGGGATGCCATGGAGCGGGCCTACAATGTCGCCCTTGGCTCTGAGCGCATCGGCTTTTTCCGCGTAGCGAAGGCTAAGCTCTGGGTGGGTGGTCACCACGGCATTGATGAGGGGATTCACCTTCTCGAAACCCAGGAGAGCCTGTTCGACCAATTGGACCGAGGTGGTCTCGCCTCGTGAGAGCATGGTCTGCAAGGTATTGATCGATTGATTGAGAAGATGCGGCATAACGATCTCTTGATATGGGATGGATCATAGGTTGATTCATGAGCGGCCTCAATGGAGGCAACAGGGCAAGCCGAGGCACCGAATCAGCTGGCCACCCATTTGTGGGGCGCGTCGCTAAGCGTTGTGTCCAGCGAGCAACGCTCGATCCCCCAGAAGAAACACGATGATAATGATCGAATTTATTGAGGGTTAACGGTCAATTTGACTCGAAGTTGGTCGCCGTCAATATCGGCGTCAAGATCGAAGGTCGCTAGCGACTCGGTCATGGACAGCGCTGTGGTGAGCGTCTCTGATTTGACATGGGCCTCATGCGCCTGAATGGCTTGCACGAGGTTGGGTGCCGCCTCAATTTGGGTTTGTATGCGATCGGTGACGTTAAAACCAAGCTCTTTACGCAGTTTTTGGATGCGGCTGATGACTTCTCGCGCGAGTCCCTCCTCGACGAGGGCGTCCGTCAATGTGGTATCGAGCTCAATTGACATAAACCGATCGGAGACCGTCTCGGTGCCGTCACGCGCCTCTCGGAAGATCAGGATATCTTCGAGACTGAAGGTCTCGTTGCCAATGGTTAGCGTCTCGGTTTCCTGTAGGGTTTTGATATCTGTATGACCGAGTGATTCGATTTGGCCTTTAATGGCCTTAAATTGAGCCCCGAAACGCTTGCCCAGCACCGGTGAATTCGGTTTGGCGTAGAGATTGATATAACGAGATTCATCAGTCTCGTATCTGATCTCTTTAACGTTGAGCTCAACTTTAAGGTAGTCCTCTAAGCGCTCGATCTCAGAGAGTAACGTTTGATCCTCGTGGATCACGGTGAGGCGTCCAAGGGGGAACTTGGTTTTTATCTTAGCCTGATTGCGCTTTTGTCGGCCGAGCAGCACCACGCTTTGCATTCGGGCAACCGCTTGCTCCAATAGTGGTTGAATCCGTTCGTGATCTGGCGCCGGGTAGCGACAGAGATGCACGGATAATGGCGCGTTTGAACGCTTGGGTAATGCTTGGTAGAGGCGTTCGGCCAAAAAGGGTGCAAAGGGGGCCATGCAGACATTGAGTTCAAGCACCACCTGATGGAGCGTTGTGTAGGCGGCTAACTTGTCCTCAGAGAGCGACTCTGTCCAGAAGCGTGCTCGGTTGAGCCGAATGTACCAGTTGGTCAGATCTTCAATGAAGTCAAATAGTGCGGGCACCACATTGTAAAGATGGTAGGCCGCCATTTCCTCATTGATCTTGGTCTTGAGCGATTGAAGGCGCGATAGGATCCATTGATCCATGATGTTGCTTGAAACCGCAGGTTCAAGATCGCTCGGTTTCCAATCGTCGATCTCTGTATAGGTTTTTAAGAAACGATAGGCATTGAGCCAAGGCAGGAGGGCGCGCCGAATCATGTCGCGGACGCCATCGTCAGTGAATCGCTGTTCTTCTGCCCTCACTAAGCCTGAGTTGATCAAATAAAGGCGCAAGGCATCGGCACCGAACTGCTCCATCAACTCGTCTGGCGGCGTGTAGTTCTTGAGCCGCTTGGACATTTTCTTACCGTCCTCGGCCATTACGATGCCGTTGACGATGACGTTCTTGAATGGGTGGGTATCAAAGAGTGATGCGCCCAAGACAATCAGGGTGTAGAACCAGCCGCGCGTTTGATCTAAGCCTTCGGCAATGAATTCAGCCGGGAATCCTTTCTCGAATAATTGTTGATTCTCAAAAGGGTAGTGCAGTTGTGCATAGGGCATGGAGCCTGATTCAAACCAGCAGTCTAGAACCTCTTCAATTCGGCGATAAGTTCCAGGCTCGCCCGCGATGTCGAACGTGAGATGATCCACATGCTCCCGATGCAGATCGGTGACCCGAACGCCGGTCAGCGTCTCCAATTCATCGATTGAGCCAATGCATCGTGCATTGCCCGTTTCATCGTTGATCCAGATCGGTAAAGGCGTGCCCCAGTAGCGGTTTCTCGATATCGCCCAGTCCGCCGCGCCTTGCAGCCAATTGCCCATGCGACCTTGCTGAATGTGCTCGGGTACCCAGTGAATCTGATTGTTGACGCGCGTTAATTGGTCTCGATGGGCTTCGACTTTGACGTACCAAGAGTCGATGGTTCTATAAATGATGGGGGTGTCCGAACGCGGACAGAACGGGTAGCTATGCTGAATGACGTCTTGTTGATACAGATGACCGCGATCCTTCAGGTGTTTGATGATTTGACGGTCCGCATCCTTCACGTGAAGCCCTTCGAAATCCATCACGGGTGCCGTAAATTGACCGGCCATATCCACTGGGCACGCCATGGCACTGATGCGGGCTGATTTAAATACTCTGAAATCATCCTCCCCAAATGCCGGTGCTTGGTGGACGACGCCTGTCCCGGCATCGGTGGTGACGTAATCGTCAACCAGAATTTGAAAAGCGCCCAGCGCCCGTTGGTCCTCGAAATAGTCAAAGAGCGGCTCATACGTTCGACCTGCTAACGCGCGCCCTGGAAACGTGTCGACAATCGTGAGGGAGCGATTGGCCTCGTATTCGGGCACTCGAGCTTCGGCCAGAATGATGTTCGCCTTCAGCGCTTCATCGAAGACCTTGACATACGAGATCTCAGGTCCGACGCAGAGGCCCAGATTGGAGGGTAAGGTCCATGGGGTCGTCGTCCATGCAGCGATGTAGGTTTCTTCATCGCTGAGCTTGAACAGTACGGTGATGGCTGGGTCTTGTGTGTCCTGATAATTGCTGCCGGCCTCGAAATTCGATAGCACGGTGCCCAATGCGGTAGAAAAGGGCACCACTTTCTCGCCCCGATAGATGAGCTCTTTCTCCCACAATTTTTTAACGACCCACCAAACAGACTCCATGTACCAGGGTTCCATGGTCTTGTAGTCGTTATCAAAGTCGACCCAACGACCGATACGAGTGATCGTCTTTCGCCATTCTTTGGTATAGCGTTGGATGATCGAACGACATTCGTCGTTGTAGCCCTTAATGCCTAACTTCTCGACCGCCTCACCGGACGACATTCCCAGGGATTTATCAATCTCATGTTCGATCGGTAATCCATGGCAGTCCCAACCAAAGCGTCGTTGAACGTAACGTCCCTGCATTGTGAAGTAGCGGGGTACCGCATCCTTTAAAACAGATCCAACCAGATGCCCATGGTGGGGTAACCCGGTGGCGAAGGGTGGGCCATCATAAAAAATGTAAGGGTCAGCATCGGCAGTTTGTTCAAGGCTTTTTTGGAAGACTTGGTGTGTCTCCCAAAATTCGAGAATATCGTGCTCGGAGTCGACGAACGAAAAGTTCTCTTGATCCGGATTGCTGGCGCGTGGCTTGCTCATGTCGATCTAATCAGTCATTGGCGCACGAATTCGGCTCGATAGGAATTCGGCAAACTAGGGATGGCAGGGCGAATTTGGAAGGCAAGGATAGCGGCCGGTGCCTATCTGTCAACCCAATCGCTAACCACGATCTGGATTTTGGACGCCAGAGACGCTGCCCCGGAGATTGATTTTCTCGAGCACGGCTGCGACCAGGGGTTCAATCGGGTAGGTTGAGTACCATTCTGGCGCATTGGGATGCTGGACTGAGGTGGTGCCAATCAACTTAAAAGACCAATGTTCGGCGATTGATCGTTCTTTGAGAGCGGTCAACCTGTCCCATGCAGGGCCGGAAAACACAGGATGAACACAAGCGACGGTAATGTTTCGCGCGCCTCGCTCGATGAGCTCAGACACGGCCGCCTCCACCGAACCAGCCGTATCGATGATGTCATCGACCAAGAGAACATCTCGGCCCTTAACTTCCCCGATGAGCGTCGAGCGGAAGACCGTGTTGGGTTGAGAGTAGTCCCTCTCTTTTGACAGGGCGGCGAGATCAGCGGAGAGTTCCTCGGCATAGATCCGCGCATTTTCTAAATAACCCACGTCAGGCGACACAACCACGTCCGCGTGATGCCCTTCATTGATGAGCCACGGCACGAGTTGCTTAGTCAAAAAGATATTCTCTAGATGGGATTGAGATGGATTGAACATGCCCGCGATGGAATCATTGTGGATCTCGACAGTGACCACTCGGTCTGCACCAGCGCTCTGAAGCATACGCGCAAATAGGCCTGCGCTGATGCCCTCACGGGTTCTGCCTTTGCGTTTGTCTTGTCTGGCCCCTGGGTAATAGGGTGTGACGGCGGTGATGTATTGGGCATCCGATAATGCCGCAGCCTCGACCGCGTGAAGCAGCATGACAAATCGATCGTAGATGCTGCGCTCATCTTGATCGCCGACCACATTCTGAAAGATGTAAAGATCGTGACCTCGGACATTGGCTTCGATTTCGATTTTTCCCTCGCCGCAGGCGAACCAAGTTTCGCGAGTCGGAAGCAGCGGTAAACCCAAGTGTGTGGCAACGGTCTCGGCCATGGTTCGACCGGAGTCGCAGGTCATGAGCGCCATGGGCGCTCGAGGGTATCGCTCAAAACTGGATGAATCAGTCATGGTCAGTGAATAACCTCGATAGGGTGTTTAAAACAAGCTGGTGTTCAGCCTTGAGCACAAGGGCGGCCAGAGCTATTGAATCGGTCTTGGGGGGAATGGTAACGCGAATCTGCGCGATGATCGCGCCTTCATCATAAGCCTCATTTACAAAATGCACGGTTGCCCCCGTCTCGGTCTCGCCGGCATCGAGGACCGCTTGATGAACGGCCAGCCCATACATCCCTTGGCCACCAAATTTAGGCAGAAGTGAGGGGTGAACGTTAATCATTCTGTCTTTATAGGCCGAGACAACCTGTGGACCGATGCGTTTTAAATAGCCAAGGCAGAGCACCCAGTCGATCGCGTGCGCTTTGAGTTGATCCGCGAGGTATTGATCGCTTTCATCAGGGCTTAACAACGTGCGGCGATTCAAGAAGACGGTCGCAATGCCTCGCGACTCAGCGTACCGCATGGCACCGCAGATCGCCTGATCCGAGGCGACCAGCGACACGGTCGCCGGGAGGGACTGGTTTTGGCAGGCCAAGTCGACATTTTCGAGATGACTGCCTCGTCCAGAGGCGAGCACGGCTAACCGAAGGGTTTTAGTCATGTTGGGTGAGCCGCCTCAATCTGCTGGTTTCCTTGATATGTGTAATGACCGGGCTAAAAGAACAGGCTCTGCCTATGGGGTGCATCCGAGCCGTGTTGATGCATTTTTCAAGGCGTGCACCTCTGACCCCTCCACCGAGTGAGCTGATGGTCGGTCAAAGCTCGAGGACTACAGGTCAAGGTCAACGCATCCAACCTCACGAGCTGTACAAATCCCGGTAATCGTCCCGCAACACATTTTTTTGTACCTTCCCCATGGTATTTCGCGGCAGTTGATCAACGATGATCGCGCGCTTGGGGACTTTGAAATTAGCGATCGTATCTTTCAACGATTGAATGAGGTGTGTCCCATCAATCTCGCTTTGACCGTCGCCGACGATGATCGCGGTCACCGCTTCTCCGAAATCAGGATGCGGAACACCAATCACGGCACTCTCTAGGACACCCTCAAACCGATCGATCAACGTTTCGATCTCTTTGGGGTAAACGTTAAGCCCCCCTGTGATGATGAGGTCTTTTTCTCGACCGACAATGGACACATAGCCGTCTGCATCCGTTTGCGCGACGTCTCCCGTGTCGAAATAACCATCGGCAGTAAAGGCGGCTTGAGTTTGCGCCTCTTTTCGCCAATAGCCCTTGAAGACGTTAGGCCCTTTGACTTGCAGCTGCCCGGGTTCGCCTTGAGGCAACGACGCGCCATTGCCGTCGACGATCCGATAGCTGACATCTTTTAGCGCTGGACCCACGGTACCCGCCTTTCGCTGACCGTAGACGGGATTCGAGGTGTTCATCCCGGTCTCAGTCATGCCATAACGCTCAACGATGACATGCTCGGTGGCCTCTTCGAATGCTGTAAACGTTTGGGGCAATAAAGGCGCTGAGCCAGAGGTAAACAGCCGCATGCCTTGTGCTTGCTTGGCATTAATGCCTGCGCTCAGAAGCCGCGTGTAGTAAGTCGGCACGCCCATGAAGACCGTGGCTCGTGGCATTTGCTGCAATACCGTTTCGGGATCGAATTGCGGAAGAAATATGATCGAACTCCCCTTAAGAACG
>JALRJG010000068.1 GCA_023261215.1 Pseudomonadales bacterium
ATGGAAACCCCTATAGGGGATGACGAAGACTCGTCACTGGGAGATTTCCTGGATTCTGACTCAAACCTCGGTGAAGGCGCCTCTGTGGGTGCACCACTTGAGACAGCCACGGAAGAGGGGCTGAGAGATGCGACCCGAAATATACTCGCCGGGTTGACCGCGAGAGAAGCCAAAGTGCTTAGAATGCGCTTCGGGATCGATATGAACACCGATCACACGCTCGAGGAAGTGGGCAAGCAGTTTGATGTGACCCGTGAGCGAATCCGGCAGATTGAGGCTAAAGCGCTTCGAAAGTTGCGCCACCCCTCGCGTTCGGATCATCTGAAAAGTTTCCTGGATTAGTTCAGGCACATCAGAACGTTAAAAGACCCACCCGAACTTTACCGTTCAGGTGGGTTTTTTTGTTCGCGTGAGGCCTACCTAGGATGACACCCTTTGGCAGCATCGCGACGCAGACATCCCGTGCCCCTGGCGGTTTTGATATGACCCTAATCCGCATTGCGAAACGAATTCAAGGCAACTGACGAAGCCGCCTTGACACGAGTCCAATTGGTTACGGGCTCACGAGGGCTTGCCCGATTCGTTAGCGGGCCCGTGCTTGCCGAGAGTCATTCCCCGAAAAACCGAACCACAAGTCAGTCAACGGCTGCCCGGAACAGCCGCTCGGAGGTCGATGCGCTGTAGGCGTTCCCCGCAACGTCTGGATCAGTACTGGGCAGTCCCGCCATCAACGCTTAGGAGCGCGCCCGTGATCCCGCCGCCTAAGTCGCTAGCAAGAAGGACGGCGACGGCAGCGACTTCTTCAACGGTGTTTGGTCTCTCGATGGCAGCCTCTTTGGAAAAAAGGGCGACCATTTCATCAAACGACATGCCCATGGCTTCGGCGGTCTTGGGGCCGTTGTCGCGCACAATGTCTGTAATGACAAGGCCTGGGCATATCGCATTGACCGTAATACCTTGTGTGCCCACCTCTCGAGCGACCGACTTGGTCATGCCATTGATGGCGTGCTTTGCCGTCGTGTAGGCCGTGAGCACAGGTTTACCATGTTTGCCTTCCATCGATGAGATATTAATGATCCGGCCCCATTGATTCTCCGTCATATACTTCAGCGCACGGCGAGTGCCCCAAAATGTTGAGTAGACATTCCATTTCATGCACTCATCAAATGCTTCATCAGACAAATTGATGGTGGGTTGCAAGTCGCCGGCGCCACCAGCGTTGTTGACCAGAACATCGACTCGTCCAAAGTGCTCAGCAGTTTTATCAACGAATCCTTCGACAGCGTCTTGATCCATTGCATCGCCTTGGATGAAGATCAACCGATCCCCAGCGTCGATGTCTGCAAGTACCGATGCGGCCTTCTCAGCATTTCGGGCCATGATGGCGACGCTCGCACCTTCCTCTAAATAGGCCTCAGCGATGGCTCGCCCGATACCCGCAGAGCCACCTGTCACAGCAGCAACTTTTCCTTCAAGCTTCATGCAACCAATTCTCCTTCAAGCTTTATGCAACGACTTCTCTTTCCAAACACGTAGAAGGTTATTCGATTAGGGCCAGCGCATCTAGCTCGACCAGTGCCGTAAAGCTATTGGTCAAGATGGTGGTTGCCAGCTGCTGACCCCGTTCATTGGCGAGATCCAGAGCGCTGGCAATGACAACGGCGTAACAGAGGAAGTACAAGGCGCACTGTTTAAATCGGTGCTCACAGGCGTCGAAGGGGTAATCAATACCATGGCGAACCAATTCTTGGTGGTACATGCGCAGCCAATCTCGATTCTGCCGCATGGACTGACTGAGGCTTTGGGTTAGGAAATAGGCTAAATCGTGTTCAGGCGCTGATCGACACACAGCCTGGAAATCGACCAGCGCGACGTGATCGTCTGCAAAGAAAATGTTGTCCAGTCTAAGGTCCCCGTGGCTAATGCAAATGGGATCTTGGGTGATCTGCGCCAAGAGCGCAGGGATTTGATTAACCAGTTGGGGGATTTTCTCGGCACAACCTTCTGGCACTAAGGCACTGAACTCTGCCTCGATCTTGGGCCAGCCAGCGGCAAGACCCGCTTGCATTCCCGCCACTTGATTCTTTGAATTGTGCCGTCCTATTTGTTTGAAATCTTCGGTCATCCAGGTGGCTGCATGGAGCGCTGCGAGTGCACGAACAATGGACTCGCATTCATCGACCGAACAACCGCTTAACTGATCGCCAACTCGATAGTCTCTAAGATCCTCAAGAAGCAGACAAAAGGCATGACTGTTCGGGTCGTAGGCCGCGAAATGACATTGAGGACTGCGCACGCTGAGCGTTGGCGCGATCTCAGTGTAAAAAACGTATTCGCGTTCGTACATGTTGTAAAGATTAGCGATGTCTCGATTGCCCTCCACCGGAGACTGAAATTTCCCAATCAGTGTCTTTGGGCCTTGATCTGCGGTCAACGTGATCCGAGTGACAAGCCCCAAAATACCGACCCCTTCACCCAGCGGCTCGACGCTGAAATCTTCCACGGAAATTTTCAGAACGTCCGATAGCCAGGCAGCCGTCAAGTCACTGGGCGAGTGCGGAAAATCAGTCATGGGAAGAGCCTTTCTTAGATGCTGTGTGTTGCCAAGCGCCGGTTTTGTTGATGGCGTCTCGATAGTATTTGAGTGATAGCCCCAAGCAGATGCTGGCGATTGTGTAATTGAAAACCGCCAGGGTTGAGATTGATTGACCCAAGGCCAACTCACTCTCAAATACAAAGTCGCTTAAGATCGCGGGCAACGAAGGTGCGAAACTATAAGAGAGAAAGTTGACCGCAATGAGGTAGAACGCAACCATTTGCCCTCTGAGCTCATTGGGGGAAATGGTTTGAAGTGTGGCGATGATGAGCCCTGGGGGCATGGACATGCAGAAGGTGACCGGGATGAGTAATCCCAAGCCCAGGTGCGCGTCACTGGTGAGTGTTAACCCGGTTGCCAGTGGCAAGAGGATAAGAGTGCTTAACCAAACCACGCGAAGCGTGCCGTCCGCTCTGCCTTTCCTGATGTAAAGGCTCGCTAAAAAGCCGCCCGCGATGCTGCCAGCAATACCGACGATCATGGCGATACTGCCATAAGAGAGACCGATTTCTGTTCGGGTCCAACCATGGTTTCGTACGTAAAACTCGACGATCCAGCTGAAGAGGGACCAACCTTGGGTTGCCAGGCACAAATAACCTAAAAAGACGAGGAAAAAGAAGGTTCGACGTTCGAGGATGAAGGTCCAAACTTCGGTCAAGGGTACCGCTTGGCCGTCAGTTCTTTGTTTGTTTTTTCGTTGGGGCTCGGTGAGCCCCCACATCAGAAGGGCGACGAGGAGTCCGGGGGCGCCCACAATAATGAGAACCATTTGCCAAGAGAAGACCTCACCAATGATTGGGGCAACGTAATTTGGCGTCGATTCGAGATAATCAATTAAGGGCCCGCCCGCGATATTTGCCAGTCCTTGACCAATGAACGGTGCGGCTGCGACTACGCCGATGGCAATGGGCAGTTGTGCCGGTGAAAAGTAATCTGCGAGCGCTGAATTCGATGCCGGGCCGAGTGTTGCCTCGCCAACGCCGACGCCCATTCTGGCCAGGAACAGCTGCCAATATTGGTGCGCCAGACCACACAGCATGGTCATGAAGCTCCAGGCGGCAATACCAGCAGACATGATCCGAATTCGATGAAACCGATCAGAGAGTCGACCGGCAGGGAACGTCATTAAGGTATAAAAAAACGCAAACGCAAATCCCATAATCAGAGACACTTGGGTGTCAGAAATACCGCCCAAATCTCTTTTGATCGGTCCGATCATGACATTGATGATTTGTCGATCAATGATTGAGAGGGTTGACGCAACGGTGAAGACAAACAACACCCAGACCAAGTAGGCCTTAGAAAAATCTTTGGTCATTACCGCCTCGCTCTCTCGCTGCAAGTCAGAGCCTACCGGGTTTTTCCGGAAATACCAGCGGCAACGCTCGATTCAATCCTGACTGATGAGTCCGATGACATTGCCCTCGTTGTCGTTGATGAGCGTGGCGAATCCAGCGTCACCGATCGACCACCAGGGCCGAATAATGTGAGCGCCGACGGATTTGATTCGATCATCAATCCCCTCCTTGCGGCTAACCTCGAAATAGACAATGGTGCTGTTTCGGCCTGGGTCGAACCCCTTCATATGACAGAGCGCACCGAAGGGGGCGCTGGTTTCTGAATCAGCCAGTGCAAACAAGGTGAGATCCTCACCGTCTGCCACCATCGGGGTGATCGAAAGGTGAAGCAGTTCTTGATAGAAATCGATACTGTTTTCAATTGAAGCGACGTAAATTTCAAACCAAGGTGATGGCATTTTAAGTCCCTATTCCAATTCAATGTTGTTATCCCGCGCTTGTTTTCCCAGGCATCGGCAGTGAGAGATCACTGTGCCAGCTTGAGGCATCGATCGAAAAGCGCGTGGAGTCTAGACCAGTGCCGTTCGGCGCTTGGTTTGTGATAAATGTCGCCACGATCCGGGA
Organism: Pseudomonadales bacterium; assembly: GCA_023261215.1. GTDB lineage: Bacteria > Pseudomonadota > Gammaproteobacteria > Pseudomonadales > Azotimanducaceae > UBA9926. The sequence continues at coordinate 4,519 of JALRJG010000068.1, forward strand.
AAGCGAAACCGTGCTCGGCTTGTGGATACCATTCGATCCGATGATTGGCTCCAACATGGTTCAAATGCTGAGCAAGTTTTTCGATGGTTTCCCTAGGTGCGTAATGGTCGATTTCGGCACACGCGAAATAGAGCTCAGCTGTAATTCTGTTTGCGTCAAGATGAGGTGAATCGCCCCGTTCGGTGACAAGATTGGCGCCGTAGATCGACGCCGCACAATGGAACCGATCTGGAAATCTTGCCGCTGCCTTGAAGACGAAAGGCCCACTCATGCAGTACCCGACGGCGCCAAGGCTCTCGCTTCGAGCAGACTCGTGCCCATCAACAAAAGATAGGAGCGATTGAGTGTCCTGCATGACCCGTTCAAGAGACAAGTGTTTGGTCATCTCAAACATCGCAGCTATGCCGGCGTCTGTGCGTTCGAAAGTAAATTCTCGGGTTTTTCGATAGTAGAGATTGGGTAGGACGACAAAATAGCCGGTCGTCGCGATCCGACGCGCCATGTCGTGCAGTTCCTCGCGTTTGCCGGGCGCATCCATATAGAACAGAACCACGGGAAACGGGCCACCCTCATCGGGATAGACCACGAAGCTATTCATGGCCCCATCCTGGGTAGGAATATCAAGATGTTCTTCGATCATGTGGAGTGCCTCGCTCTGCATGAAGTTCAACCTGGCAGACTAAATAAATCAAGCTCCTCGGGTAGGGCGTCAGCAACGGTTTGGCGTGGCGGTTGGGGGTTAAATGAGGTCAGTTATTTGATGTCCATGGCGCTCGTTCTAATGGCTCTTGTTTTAATGGTTCTTGTTTAATGGCACGGGCGAGAATTAATCTGCCGAGATGAACACGCAGGATGGGCATTTAGGATCGGCCGCACCTTGGTCGGCATCGCTTTGATATTGAGGTGAATCCAAACGTGCAGTTCGGAAGTCGTTCATTTCGAGGGTTCCATCCGGTTTTTGGATGGGTCGCATCACCGTGTTCTTCCACTCATCTGAGTCTGCAAACGGAAAAGGAAGTCTAAAAATGTCTCCAGGACCGAGGCTCGACGTCTGTTCAAGCGCTGTTTGCATAATCGCGCGGCGCTCTTGAGGATCACCTGGGCGACCGCAAGTCTGGCCGAGTGGAAAATCCAAAAAAACCGAACGAGGGGGGTTCACGGACCGAGTGATTGAATAGGCTGCGGACATACAAAGCGATGGCAGGCCTGCATCCTCTAGGTGACGAGCGATCAGTCCCACGGACTGATGACAGACGGGTCAAGCAGGGACCAGGAGTGCGAGGTCCACCTCATCCTCTTGAAGTGCCTTGAGCAAGTGAGGCGCGAGCAGGTCTCGAACCTTCCGTGCCGAATAGATACCCCCCATGAAAGTGTAGGCTCTCCTGGAAAGCGATCGAATGATGCCCTGGTGGGCGAGCGTTTTCAGCGTATCGATAGGGAAGACTACGTTGATATTCTCTCTTGCCGGCGTCATATCGTAAGCAAAGTGTGACGTTCTCAACTGGGTGCTTTCGATCTCCGTATCGATAATGCGATAACTCAGATCGTCTTTATGGTGAAAAGCGATTTGACCATGGGCGTAGATGCCACCCGAGGCGATAAGAGCAATATTCATTTCGTTGAGCGGTTTCGACAGAGCAGTCCATGGGGGAGCGGCACTGTATTCAACCCAGGTATACGGCTCGTAACCCAATGCATCATATTGACTTCGGGTGCGTTCAATATAGTCGATAGGATCTTGTCGCTGGTCCATGAGTCATCCACTCTGCGTTGAGTTAGGTGCGAGTGATCGACGGTCTCGGATTCGAGCGATGCTCGCTCGTCCTTAATGTCTCAAACACTCGGGCCGGAGGTTGAAGCTAAGGTTCGTCTCGAAAGTCTATCGCCCCGAACAATCGGCAGGCAAATCCGCCCGGTCTAAATGACGCGGCATGTCGATGGGTCCGATGGTGGTGCTTTTCCCTGGCGCCGCGGCTATTGGGTTCGGAGCGCTTGCTCGAGTTCAATGGCCAGTTCGTCGTCGGGGCGCATGGCGCGCTCTGTGGTGACATCAATCCTTTGAATGATGCCGTTGAAGGGAAAGGGTGCCTCAAATGCCTCTGAAACACCGGTTGGATTGCTGCCCACGTCCATGCCGATGGAGCTAATCATTACGGGCACATCTGGAATCAGGCCTTCGCCGATCACGTCAGCACCCATCATCAATCTGACCCGAGCCGGACCTTTTGAAACCCGGACCTGTTCGACTGAGACCGAAACATCGCCCAAGAGGACGGGCTTGGTTGCGCGAATGACCGTATGTGAAGTGAACGCGTTGTGATCATAGATGAGTGTGCCGTTTTCAAAATAGATGCACAGACCATTATTAACAGTGCCCACGGCGATCAGCACACCCTGAGGCTCGGTCTTGCATCGAAGACGCGCCTCGAGCCGCCAGGATCGTGCTCCAAAAGGTGGTGTGCTGTCAGTCGGCACCCGGGAAAGCGGGGGGAAGTACGTGAAGTGGTCTCTGGCTCGAGGCGTACCGGGTTGGGGCCGACCCGCGAACAATCCCGTGTTTTGGTTGGTCTCGATCGGCAATACGCCGTAGCGTTCCGCTTCGCTCCAAAATAATTCAATCATTTGGTCAAGTTTGTCAGGATGCGATTCGGCAAGGTCATGGCATTCAGAGAAGTCCTCGTCCAGGTGGTAAAGCTCCCACACGTCTTCATCAAGGCTTCGGTTGGCGCGATGGTAAGTCACGGCCTTCCAGCCATTAGCCCAAATACCTCGATGCCCAAACATCTCAAAGTATTGTGCAGGTTTCTGGGTTGGAACGGCTTGAGCGTCGACCGCATCGGGTGCCAACGTGTACCGCATCGACAGGCCTTCAATGGGTTGCTGAGCAACGCCTTTCATCTCTGCGGGCAAATCGTAACCGCAAATGTCCATAATCGTGGGCATGATATCGGTGATATGGTGAAACTGTTGTCTCACCTCACCCTGGGTGCTGGGATCAATACCCCGCGGCCAAGAGATAATCAGTGGATCGCGCACACCGCCGCCATGGGTATTCTGCTTGTATCGCTTTGCGGGCGTGTTACCCACCTGAGCCCAGCCCCATGGGTAGTTGGTAAAGCTCCGCCGCGTGCCGATATCATCGAGCCGGTTGTGCACAGAACCCATGTCCTCGGGTAAGCCGTTAAAGTGGCGGAACTCATCTAGCACCCCCGTTTCATTACCCTCTTGAGAGGCGCCATTATCACTGGTCGCGAAAAT
>JALRJG010000069.1 GCA_023261215.1 Pseudomonadales bacterium
TCATAACCAAACCCTTGGTCCCCTTGCTCGAAACGCGCGATGTCTCCAAACCAGCGGCCCTGCGCGATGATCGGGTCAGGGTCGTCCGCTGAGCGCACGTACACGATCGATGCGTGAAAATACGCGCTTCGTTGCTCGATCTGCTCCATAAGAGACAGCAGCTTGGCCCGATTGTCTGCATCGGTGGCTTGCAAGCCTGCAAATCGAGCCGAGTAGATGCCAGGGGCCCCGCCAAGCGCGGGCACCACCAAGCCAGAATCGTCTGCTAACGCCGCTTGGCCAGTGATCTTCGCTGTATGACGGGCTTTTAACAGCGCATTTTCAAGAAACGTTTGACCCGTTTCCTCTGGTTCTGGCACGCCAAATTTCTGCTGGGAAATGGGCTCAATCACGCCTCGCAACAGTTGCTCGAATTCCTTGAATTTGTGGTCGTTGCCAGTAGCAATCACCACAGGGATCAGCTCAATAGAAGCGTCTTTCGAATTCGAATTCATAAGGGTCCAGCTCTGGGTCGATTTCAATACGGATCTTAAAGCGCAGCCAATCGCGTTCGTCGACGATCACTTCGCTTAAGTAATAGAGCGCTTGAGCTTCTTTGATGGGGACAAATCGGAGCGTCTGGATTTGGCCGAGGAGGTTAATCACCTCGCCGGATATTGTCGCCTCTGCCGGCTCGTTCATTTTTTGGACGGTGATATTCACCATCATGAGGTCGTCTGCTCGCCTGAGTCGATGAGCTTCTGCGACGTCTGTCGGAATGAGGCGAGAGGGAAAGGCACTGTAATAGATGGTGTGTGTTGGAAGGTTGATTTGACCCGCGTACCCGTTACCTGAAAGCACGCAGAGGCCAAGTGCAGAAAGCCACAGAGCGAGGGCGAGAAACGCGGGCTTGGGCGACGGCAGGATCACAGACCCATCACGAGGTTGGTGGGCAGCCCGCTGGCTCTAGCTAGCGGCAGGATCAGCAGGAAGTTTTGTAACAGGTTTAGCCCGACGAAGACCAAAATAATTGAGAAATCTAAGCCTCCAAGGGGTGGAATAATGCGTCGGGCGGGTTCACAGATAGGTTCGGCGAGATCCCTGATGAGCTCGGCCGCCGGTTGACTTGAGTAAGGCGCAATCCAGCTCATGATGACGTACGCCAAGAGTACGAAGAAATAGATACTTAACAGCGAATTCGCAAGCGCAACTGCGGACCAAACAAGATAAACCGCGGCAAACATCCCGTAGCCTGCCATGCTCATGATGGCGCAGATTCCGAGTGTTTGGATCAGCAGCGCTGTGACGAGAGTGGCGCCGTCAAATCGGCCCCAACTGGGTACAACACGCGCTAACGGGCCTGTGAGAATGGTGGTGGCGCGCAAAATACCCTGGCAGATCGGGTTGTAATAATTCGCGCGACTGGCCTGCATTAGGAAGCGCACGAGCAGCAGATAAGTCGCTAATCCAACGAGGGTCTTGATAATGTAAATACCGCTCGAAGCAAGGGTATCGATCATGGGGGCTCCTAGGACGGGTTAAGACGTCGATAATTGAATGGATCGATCTCGAGCGGCGGTGAGCGCGCCATGAATCAGCGCCTCAAACCCCCCTTCCTTGAGGTGCTCGCACGCAGCGTGCGTGGTCCCGTTTGGCGAGGTGACCTGAACTCTCAGTGTTTTGGGATCAGCCGCCCCTTCTTTTGCCATGACGGCAGCGCCCAGTGCTGTTTGAGTCACAAGCGCATGGGCCGCCTCCCGCTCGAGGCCAAGGGATTCGGCCGCATCGATCATCGCTTCCATGAGATAAAAGAAATAGGCCGGGCCACTGCCAGAAACGGCGGTCACGGCGTCGATATCTGATTCTTGATCAAACCAGCGCACCGCGCCCACGGTGCTGAGAAGCGCCGTCGTCGTTTCACGGTCGCTCGATGTCACTCGATCGCTTGCGTACAGCCCAAACATTCCTTGGCCTAATAAGGCGGGTGTATTCGGCATGCTGCGGACGATGTTTTGACTTCCGCTCCAAGTCTCGAGCTGTTGCAGGGTGATGCCCGCAGCAACGCTGATTACGAGCGCATCATTCAGTTGACCATGGAGCGCGGTTGCCACGTTTTCCATGAGCTGTGGCTTAACGCAAAAAATAACAACCTGTGCGTCGCGAGCCGCCTCCGCATTGTCTTGTGTCCAACTGACGCCAAGATCTTCGCACAGTTGGCCTTGGGCTTCGCTGGGATCGGCGACCAAGATCGAACCCGGGTGGTAACCGGACTTGAGCAGTCCCTTTAAGATGGCTTGAGCGATGTTGCCACCACCGATGAACGTGAGGCGCTTATCCATAGCGAGATGATTCCTTGGTTTCTTCCGTATTCTGAGTGGCAGGCATGTTCGGTGCGGCCTGCGTGCGTCTCGCACCGAAAATCGCGGTGCCGATGCGAACCCAAGTGCTACCCGCCAAAATCGCAGCTTCTAGATCTTGGCTCATGCCGAAACTGCTCTGAGAGAGTCGCGCTCCAGCAATCGATTCAAGGCCAACCTGCAGATCGACCAGTTGGGCAAAGTAATCGTTAAGCGCTGCCCCTTTCAGGGACGCGGGCGGAATGGCCATCAAGCCTTGCAGGTCGAGTTGCGGTAACTGAGCGGTTTCGCCGACTAAATCTGTCAGCTCGTTCCTCGATGCGCCACCTTTTGATGCCTCGGCCGCGAGGTTGACCTGCAAAAACACTTTGAGCTTACCTGAGTGTTGCGGGCGATACGTGTTCAATCTGCGGGCCACACGAAGACTTGAGAGGCTATGGACGTAGTCAAAATGGGTCGCGATCTCTTTGGCTTTGTTGGATTGAATGCCGCCGATGAAATGCCAAGTCGCTTGAGGAAAGGCTAGGATCTTCTCGAGTGCGTCCTGCAGATAATTTTCCCCAAAATCGCTTTGGCCGGCGTCGACGGCCGCTCGGATGGCTGCAGGGGGCTGCGTCTTGCTCACGGCGAGTAACTGTACCGCGTCGATAGGCCTGCCGGCGGCAAGGCAAGCGGCATGGATGCGGCCTCTGACTTTTGAGAGGTTGTCCTGAATCGTCATAACGTGAACAGTATGCGTTGAACGGATTATTGTCGCATACTCACTGCGTTGGGTTGTGGCCAGGCTCAGCCTTTATCCGCATTCAATTGAGGGGGCAATGGCCCCAGAGCGAACCACTTGAGGTTAAACTTGTTTCGGAACTGAGACAGCGTTTGACCTACCGATTCAACACGAGAGGAGTCGACCATGGACATCACTGAACTGCTGGCTTTTAGTCAGAAGCAAGGCGCGTCAGACCTGCATCTTTCTGCGGGGCTGCCACCGATGATCCGAGTCGATGGCGATATTCGCCGCATCAACGTACCCCCACTCGATTCGAAGGAGGTGTATGCGCTGATCTACGAGATCATGAACGACAAGCAGCGCAAAGATTTTGAAGAATTTCTAGAGTGTGATTTTTCGTTTGAAATTCCAGGCGTCGCCCGATTCAGAGTCAACGCCTTTAATCAAAACCGCGGGTCGGGTGGCGTATTTAGAACGATTCCCTCAAAAGTACTGACCATGGAAGACCTGGGCATGGGCCAGGTTTTCAGTCAAATCGCGCAGACGACCCGTGGGTTGATTACTGTCACGGGGCCGACTGGATCGGGGAAAAGTACAACGCTTGCCGCGATGATGGATTTCATCAACACCAATCGCTATCAGCATATTCTGACTATTGAAGATCCGATTGAATTCGTCCACGAAAGTAAAAAGTGTTTGGTGAACCAGCGAGAAGTTCATCGAGACACCCTGGGTTTTAATGAAGCGCTCCGTTCTGCGCTGCGTGAAGATCCAGATATTATTCTCGTGGGGGAGATGCGCGATCTTGAAACCATCCGTTTAGCCCTTGAAGCCGCTGAAACCGGGCATGTCGTGTTTGGTACCTTGCATACCTCTTCTGCTGCAAAAACGATCGACCGGATCATTGATGTGTTCCCGGCGGCGGAGAAGTCCATGGTCCGTTCGATGTTATCGGAATCGCTGCAAGCGGTGATTTCTCAGACCTTGTTGAAAAAAGTGGGCGGCGGTCGGGTTGCGGCCCACGAAATCATGCTGTGTACTCCAGCGATTCGAAATCTGATTCGTGAGGACAAGGTCGCTCAAATGTACTCGGCGATTCAGACGGGAGGTCAACTCGGCATGCAAACGCTCGACCAATGTCTGCGAGGTCTAGTGGAAAAAGGGTTGATCACCAGAGAAGCGGCTCGAGAGAAGGCCAAAATCCCCGATGACTTCGCGTAGTCTGTTTGGATTGATAGGTCTTAGTCGCGCGGAAATTGCTCGTTCAGCCAAGTTTCTAAGATCAGCGCGGCGGCAACATCATCGATTTGCGCTGCCGTAGTCAGCTGTCTGGCAGCTAGGCTTGAGAGCCGTTCATCGATGAGGTGAGCGGGCCGGCCGAATCGTCCCTCCAAACGGCGTGCGAATTTTGTCGATAACTGCGCGAGCGTACCCGCTGACGTGTCCATGTTGAGCGGTAATCCCACAACGAACAGTTCAGGCTGCCATGTCTCGACGATTTGAGTCACTTCGGACCAATCGGGCTGACCTTGTTTTGCCCTAAGCACGGTCAATGGCGTTGCCGTTGAAGTGACGCGCTGGCCTGTCGCGACGCCAATCCTCGCGAGACCAAAATCGAAACCCAAGACAATTCGACTCATTGGCGCTGACTGTGCATGGGTGGCATTGCGCCACTCAGTAGGCCCAGGGAGGCAAGCGAGGCATCGTATTGCGCGTCTGCTGGTCGATGAAAGATAAGGTCTAAGGTGGCAGGCGCAAGCAACCATACGTCGGCACTGATTTCATGTTCGAGTTGGCCTGGTCCCCAACCGGCGTAGCCAAGGAGCGGAATAAAGGGACCAGCACGAGGGGCTTGGTCGGACGCCGCGCAGATCAATCCGTGAGCGCTTGGTCTGTCTTGCGCAGCGTCTGTTGAATTTGAAGTATCAAGCGCGATTGCAGGGTGTAAAAAATACAGATGGTCCAGACCGACTGGTCCGCCAATATGGACCTGCCGGGCTCGATGCTGATCATGCGCGGATTCAATCAGTTCGCAAAGCATCAGATCGCTCAGCTGATTGATCACGAAGCCAAAGCTGCCTTGTTCGTCATGCTCTAGAACGTAGATGACCGTGCGATCAAAAAAATCGCCGGCAAGATGAGGATGTGCAATGAGCAGCGCGCCTCGAATTTCAAGTTCAAACGAAGGGCTATGAGCCAAAACGAAGACCTCCGCCCTGGCGTCTAAACTCCCAGGTTCTCACGATCTCTAACACGTCCACTTCACGCCTTAATGCCGTGGGAAAGGGTGCGAAAGGGGCTGCAAGATCAATGATGTTAAGGGCAGCTTGATCGAGAATGGGATAGCCCGACGAGCTGAGAATTCGCGCTTCCTTAAGGCGCCCATCAGGCAGAATCGCCACGAGCAGCCGTAGACGACCGTAGATCTCTTGCGCTTTAGCCTCGGCTGGATAGTTAAGATTTCCGATCGCCTCCACTTTACGTCGCCATGACTCGAGGTAAAACGCCTCTGGACTGGTTTTCGCGTTGACCTGAGTGATGCGTTTCACCCTGTCTCGATCTCCGATGGCGTTAAGTGGTCGCCAACCGGGCTGAACAAAATCGCTCAGATCAGGTTTGAAATTGAATGGTTGGGAGCGCCGGGCTTGCAGAGCAATGGAATCGCTCTCGGGGTTGCTCAACCGAGCCGGCGGCTCGCTGGAAAGGTCGGTGAAGGGATCTTCTAATGACTCAGTAAACGCGAGCGCCGCTGCGTCTTGATCCTCGCCTTGGGTGTCAGCATTTGAAAGATACCGCGCCGCGTCGGGGGGGGTAGCGCTCGGTTTCAAGGTCAACGTGACAGGGATCGCGGGTCGTGAGATCGAGGGTTTGTGGGCTTCGAATTGGACGCCGAGGAAGAGGGCCGCATGAATGAGGAGCGCGAGGAATAGCGCGAAGAACAAGCGATCTCGGGAGTGCTGCCGTTCCTCAGCACCTGTTTCAGTCATCAAGTCTTTGACTGAGGAAATCAATATAGTCACCCGCAATGTCGAGGTCGAATTGCGCGTTGAGTTCGCGCACGCAAGTTGGGCAGGTCACATTAATTTCAGTCAGATAATCACCAATGACATCAAGGCCGACGAAATAGAGGCCCTTTTCAACGAGCGTGGGCCCAACTTGATCGCAAATCCAACGATCACGATCGGTGAGTGTTCGCCCTACGCCGGAGCCACCTGCTGCGAGATTGCCCCTCGTTTCACCGGCCGAGGGAATTCGAGCCAGGCCATACGGCACAGGCTTGCCATTGATCATCAAAATGCGCGTGTCGCCCTCTCGGATCTCTGGGATATACCGCTGGGCCATGATGAGTTGATGACCGTCTTGCGTCAGGGTTTCAATGATGACATTGCGATTCGTGTCGTCGGGTTTCAATCGAAATATCGATTGTCCACCCATTCCATCTAAGGGCTTCAAGATGATGTCGTGATGCTGCGCATGAAAGTCTTTGATAGTTTCTGGACTGGACGTGACCACCAGCTCCGGGGTGCACTGAGGAAATTGCAAGGCGAAGAGCTTTTCGTTGCAGTCGCGAATCGAGCCGGGGTGGTTCGCAACCAAGATGCCGGCTCTCATGGCGAATTCGAGCAAATAAGTGGCGTAGACGTAGTCCATATTGAAGGGTGGATCGACCCTCATGAGGATCACGTCGAAGTCATTCGCAAACCCCGATTCATGGCTTAAAACCTTAAACCACGCATTGAGGTCGTATTGAACTTCGACCCGTCGATAATTAATCGCGAGTTCGCTTCCTTGCATGTGAAGGCCGGACAATTGAATCTCTGAGACCTGCCAACCCCGGGATTGAGCCGCTTCCATCATCGCCAGCGTACTGTCTTTCTTGGGGTTGATGGACTCAAGCGGGTCCATCACCACGCCGAGATGTTTGCTCAAGGTCCGACCCTCAACGTTGCAGGTAACGCGCTTGCAGCTTTGCATGCTGCAGGCGCCGAGCCAGAATTTGCCCTTGGCATAGCCCGAAGGCGGCCTCGATTAATCATTGGACAAGCCCAGGCTGATCTCGCTGAGCCCGGATACTTGCCCCTTGACCACAGTTCGGCCGGGGGTGACGCTCAGCGCAAAATTCTCGCTTGATGAGACACTTTCGGGCACATGGGACAGCAGAACATTTTGAACGGTTTCAGCCTCGTCTTCTGGCGCGTACCGGTGTGAAACATGTGTGAATCCGTGGCGCTCATCGAAGATCGTCACGGTCAGGCGTGTCACGGACTCAACGTCGCCAATCCGTTCATAAAGATTCACTTTGCTCATGAATTCGTCCTTGGGTACCCAGAGGCACATCGTCAGATCAGATACCTCAAACCCGTGCTTGCTTTGGATCATGTATTGCCAAAGCTTGAACAGTTCAAACTCGATGAAGCGCGTCTGAATGGCACCGCCGTCACGAGAAAGCTGGCAACGAATCAGCTTTTGGTTATCTGCGTAGTTCATGAGACCGACTTTTTTTCTGGCACTCCGGCCGATAGACGCTAGTGTAACGAAAGGTCGCCACGTCGGGTACGGTTTCTACGGCTTAGACCGCTGAAGGCGCCATTGGTCCACCTCGTGGGCGCTCGCCAGCACAAGCAACCCCGCGAAGATGCCTAAATTCTTGATGAAATTCTGGAGTTCATGGGCCGTGTCCACGCCAGAATAAGTGACCCAGAAATCGTGCATG
>JALRJG010000006.1 GCA_023261215.1 Pseudomonadales bacterium
ATGAGGTTACATTGAGCGGTCACCGGCGGCGCCTTGCACAATCCGACCCTCGATTTGGCGATTCGCCCATGATGGCCATGGCTGATCTGCAGGGCCTCATCAATCTGGGCCGGTTGGCTGAACAGATCACGCGAACCAGCGTCCTCGAAGTGGTCTCAAGTGAGGCCAGCCTCGAAATCCATCGCGATGACAACTTCACGTTGCGCTGCGAATCCTTGCAGCCAGAGTCCGGGATGACAAATCTTGGGTTTGCTCGATGCGAGTGGCGGGAAGAGCAACTGATTGTGAAGCAGTTGTTGCCGGGCGGCATTGGCATCGAACATCGTTTGACTTTGAGTCCCGCCGGCAGGGAGCTCAACGTGGCGACCAGTATTTTAGGTCAGGGCGTCTCCCAAGCATTCACGATTAATCGAGTCTATGTGCCGTTTGAACCTGGCGAGGATCGATTTCAGTGTGAGTATGTGGTGGGCAAAGGTAAGGTTTGTTCGCTTGGTGCGGAAAGTTCCTCATGAGGCAGCAATCACGCTTTAGTCTGGGGCGTATACGCCATTTATTCGGATGCGGGTGGACGACATTGAGCGTGATGGATGGGAGGCTCGTTTCTGCCTCGCCGGATACCGAAAGGCCTGCACACTCGAGTGCGACGAGCGTTAAGGGATTAGTGGTGTTGTTCTTGATCTCGCTGATGGGTGGATGCCAAACCGTATCAGATCAGGGTGCCGTAGATTCAGATTCGATTGCGACGATAAGCGAACCTGTGCGAGCCGTACCCGTCACCCTGGATCAATCAACGGGCGGAACGACAGCGCCCCTTTTAAATGTGTCGATTGCCCTTTTTGAGAACCGATCGAACGCGGCGACACAATCTGAGGCGCGTCTCATTGAGGCAGAAAAGCATTATTTTTCGATGCAGCTGAAAGAAGTTCTGGATCAATCGGGTTATTGGGGCGCAGTTCGCGTTGTGCCGAGTGCCGAGTCGACCGCAGAGCTGGGTTGCGAGGGTCATATCGAAGACGCCCATGCTGCAAGATTACATTTACAGATCCGGTGTGTTGATGCTTCGGGGGAGGTTTGGTTTGACGAATCGATGCGTCACGAGGCTGAAGCCTCTGATTATCTTGATGATGCACTCGCCAAGACGGATCCATTCTCACCGCTCTTTTTTAGGGTGGCCAATGCCTTATCCGAACGCCTGAAGCGACAATCGATCGAGGTGTTATTTGATCTCCAAGCCGTTGCGCTCATGCGCTATGGGGTTGAGCTCGCGCCCGCAACCTTTCGTTCATACATAGGATCAACGGGAGATCGCTATGTGCTCCTCGGTTACCCAGCCGAGGACGATCCGATGCTGCGGCGAATCGAGCGAATCCGTAACAGTGAATTTTCGTTTGTGGATGCGGTCGACGAGGCTTACGCAGAAGTCATGCAAAAGATGGTAGGCCCCTATCACATTTGGCGCCAATACCAATTTGAATTTGAAGACTACAATCAGGCCTTGGGGGCAACTGACCGCGTTGGGCGTCAGCAACTTGCGTTTGACTACGACGCCCTTCTGCGGGCGTACCGCCGCTATCAAGATTTTCGCCAAAATCAGGACGAGTTGGAGGAAATGGCAGACTCCTTGAATCGCTCGCTTGCACCCACGTTAGCGGAAGTGGAGGGACGAGTGGTCGAACTCTCGGGCAGCCTTTCGGATCAATATCGAATGTGGCGGAGTGTCTTGCGAAACCTCTACCTTGAAGAGTCTGGCGCAGATTCAGATTAATCGCGTTTACTGGAGCGCTTCGAGCCGTTTATTCGCGATGTCGACCAGCCAAGGCCAGGCGTCCCAACGATCGCGCTGGCTAATGGCGGCATAGCGCGAGGTGGCTGCTGCCCGATCGCCCGAGGTTTCCATCGCTAATGCCTGGGCGAGCTCAAAGGATGTTCTAACCCATGCAGGTTGTTCGTCAGCTTGAGCTTTGAGCAGACGACGCTGGGCGTCCTCGCCAATAGCCTTATCTTGGTGCCAACGTGCGTAAACCCACCACATGTCGGCCATGAGACGGTATTGCTCGGCATCGTTCGGAATCTGTTCCCTGAGTGAGGTCACCGCCGTTTCCGCTTTCTGCCAGTCGTCATTCACGATGTAGCTACCGATGAGTGCGAGGTGAATGCGACCATTCTCGGGGTAGCGCGTTACGATGGGTGCAAAATACTCCCAGGCGGAGCCCCTGTGCGTCGGCGATTGAATCAGTAGATCGCCAAGGACGAACAGTGCAGCGTCTTGGTAAGGCCCTGGGGTTTCTGAAACCTGCCTCAAGTAAGGCAAGCTCTTGTGGGAAGAACCTGAGGGGATGAACCACAAAAGGGGCGCAACCCATCGGACAAAAGATGGCAAATGATCAGCGTAGTAGTACGCCATGCCTAAAGGCAGTTTGATCGCGAGATTCTCGGGATCTCGTTCCAGCGCTGACTCAAAGGCTTTAATGGCCTGGGTGCCATTAACGCCGGCGGCATAGTACTGGCCGCGCACGCCCGAGAGAAACGACAACGCAAAATGTCCTCGCCCACACTGAAAGGCATCGCTCGCGCTGACCCGACTGAATTTGCGATTGCAATGCTCAATGAGGGTATCGGCCAAGGTCTCGATGCGCGCATCATGCGTCTGGGACTCGGTGTTCCAGGAGAGCTCGGTTGCAAGGTTATCGATCTCGAGGCCCATACCCAAAAGCCGATGATCGGCATCTTCGGATAGCGTCTGAGCCAGCGCGGTGGCTCGGCTTAATTGCCCTTGAAGACGCGCGTCTAGAATCTGTTTTTCGAGGCTTTCGGCATCCAGGCCGCGGGTGTCTAGGGCTGAACTCAGTTGAGCTGCCATCGAAAAGCACAAAGTGATGAGCAGTTTGTTGATAAAAACGCGAAAAACAGAGATCACAAGCGAAGCGTCTGGATTAGGAAACGCGCAGTTTAACCGGCCCCATCGTGGGATCAAAAGTCAAATTCTCTCGGGTTTGTGATCCGTCGCCGCGGGGCGCGTCAGCGCGTCATGATGCTGGAGAGTCGATTTTGTGGTGAGATTGCGCGAACATGATGGCGCGGCCTTTTGGCTAGATGGTTAGGAACGAATCTCATGACTGATTCAAGCGCAGCGCTCACGTCCGCGCAATTAGACGCTTATTGGATGCCTTTCACAGGCAATCGCCAATTTAAGGAAGACCCGAGGATTATCACTGGGGCAGATGGGATGTATTACCAGGATGATCGAGGTCGTTCGATCTTCGATGGTTTGTCGGGGCTTTGGACCTGTGGCTTCGGTCACAATGTCAGCGCGATCAATCAGGCGATTGCGGAGCAGGCAGGCCGATTGGATTTCAGTCCTACCTTTCAGTTTGGTCACCCTGGAGCGTTCAAGCTCGCGGAGCGGATCACGCAATTTATGCCTCAAGGTATTAATCGTGTTTTCTTCTGCGGGTCAGGCTCGGAAGCGGCCGACACGGCGCTCAAGATTGCCCGCGGATATTGGCGGGCGCGAGGTAAGGCGAGCAAGACGCGGCTGATCGGTCGAGCCAAGGGTTATCACGGGGTTAATTTTGGTGGCATCTCGGTGGGTGGCATTGGGGGTAACCGCGCGAGTTTTGGCGAAGGCATCGCGAGCGATCATTTGCGACACACATGGTTAAAGGAAAACTACTTTACGCCAGGCATGCCGGCGGTGGGCGCTGATCTTGCGGATGATCTGCTAGAACTCATTACTTTGCATGATGCGTCGAATATCGCCGCGGTGATCGTCGAGCCGTTGGCAGGCTCAAGCGGGGTTTTTCCGCCGCCCCAGGGTTATCTTCAGCGTTTGCGTGATATTTGTGACCGGCACGACATTTTATTGATTTTCGACGAGGTGATCACAGCCTTTGGTCGCATGGGGGCCAACACCGGCGCTGAAGCCTTTGGCGTCAAGCCAGACATCATTAACGTCGCCAAACAGTTGACGAATGGGGCTATGCCCATGGGCGCCGTGGTGGTTGACCAGCGCATTTATGACTGCTTCATGGAGACAGGAGCCCCTCATTACGCGCTCGAAGTGCCCCACGGCTATACCTATTCAGCCCACCCGCTGGCTTGCGCCGCAGGTCTGGCAAGTCTCGAGATATTAGAAAAAGAACAGATGATCGAGCGAGTGAAGGCCATTGCGCCCGTCTTCGAACAATCCATCCATCAATTGGCGAACACACCCTCGGTCGTTGACATACGAAACTACGGTCTAGCAGGCGGCATCACGCTTGCGGCTTACGAGGGTGAGCCTTTGCGGCGCCCATTTGAAGTCGCGATGTCCATGTGGAAGAAAGGATTCTACGTCCGTTACGGGGGCGACACGATTCAGCTTGGGCTGCCATTCATCGTGGAGGCGCCGCAAATTGACAGCCTAATGAACGCGTTGGGTGAGAGTATCGGTGAGTGTGCTTAACTCTAGAGCCAAATAAATTTGGCCAAGAAAAGCACCGCGATGAAGTAGATAGGCCAATCTGAACGCATGATTTGCCCCCAGCTGCCTGCCCGTATGAGAGCGTAGCTGATAAAGGCGATGCCGATGCCATCGGCGATAGAGAAAGTCAGCGGCATCGCCATCGCGCCGAGCACCGCCGGAACAAAGTCGTTGTATTCCTGCCAATTCAGTTCCCCCAAGCTGCTGACCATTAAGCACGCGACGAAGAGCAGCGCCGCTGCGGTGGCGTAAGCAGGCACGCTCTGCGCGAGTGGGGCGAGAAAGATTGCCAGTAAGAAAAACACCCCCACAAAGATTGCCGTGAGGCCACTGCGCCCTCCCGCTTCAACCCCAGCAGAACTCTCGATGTAGCTGGTGGTTGAGGAGGTTCCAAGCATTGAGCCGATGACAGTGGCGCTGGAATCGGCCAATAGCGCCCCTCGAAGATTGGTGATATTTCCTTGTCGATCCGTAAGGCCCGCGCGTTGCGAGACTGCGACCAGCGTCCCTGCGGTGTCAAATACATCAACCAAAAGCATGGCGAGAATGACCGGGATCAGACTGACCTCGAGCGCAGCCATGATGTCGAGCTCAAGGAAAACAGGCGCAATAGAGGGCGGGGCTGAGAATACCCCGCCAAACTCGGTCACCCCTGTGACCCACCCTAAAATAGAGGCGGTGAGGATACCCAGAATGATAGCGCCGAAAACCCGACGCGCGCTGAGAATAATAATGAGCGTAAAGCCAATAAAACAAAACAAAGTTTCCGGTCTAGCCACATCGGCCATGGTGACCATCGTGGCGTCACTGCCTTCAATCACGCCGGCACTTTGAAGCGCGATAAAGCCGATAAAAAAACCAATACCTGCAGAAATGCCGCGTTTCAGGTTCATGGGAATACTGTTGATCAGCCATTCGCGGATGGGAAAGATGCTGATTAAGACGAAGATGACACCGGACACAAACACGGCCCCGAGGGCTGTCTGCCAAGGGTGCCCCATACCGATGACGATCACATAGGAGAAAAAGGCGTTCTGGCCCATGCCGGGCGCCAGCCCAACTGGGAGTCGACCCACCAGCCCCATGAGCATTGAACCGAGGCCTGCCGCAAGGCAGGTCGCGACAAATACGGCGCCGAAATCCATACCCGCATCGGACAAAATGGCTGGATTCACGATGGTGATATAGGCCATCGCGAGAAAGGTGGTGCCCGCAGCTACCAGTTCCTTGGATACATTAACGGGGTGGTCAGTGGCGGACAGCTTTTGAATGAAAGACATGAGGCAGGAGAGCGTCTAATTGCGTGCCCGTACTCTAGCAGCTTTCCCAGATCTCGGGCAGACACATGCCGTTGAAATACCGACTAAGCCGGAATCCGCTGGTCGATCGAAAGGGATGGTCTGGCCGGTGCTGCCGCGGCCTTAGCATTGAGTTGCGTCATGATGGATGCGCCCTGGGTGTAGCTTTCAAGACGTTTGTCATGGTCCCAAATCGCGGAGACGAACATCAGCTCATCGGCGCCCGTGCGCTGAAGGATCGATTCGATCGACTGCTTTGCGGTTTCCGGGCTTCCCACCGCAGACACTTGCCCGATGTCCTGCATCATTTGTCGTTCGCCCGGATTCAGCTGTTGTTCGAAATCCTGGACGGGTGGCGGCAAAGGTCCAGGCTGGCCGCGTCGTAAATTGACGAAGGATTGTAGTGCTGAGCTTCTCAGAAACTGCGCCTCGTCGTCTGTCTCGGCAATGCATAAGTTTGCGCCGATCATGACGTGGGGCTCGCGCAGCGTGTCTGACGGTTTGAAGTTTTCGCGATACATTCGAATGGCGGTGTCCAAATACGTGGGTGCAAAATGGGAGGCAAACGCAAAAGGCATCCCAAGGAGTGCGGCCAGCTGGGCCCCGAAGAGGCTCGAGCCCAAAATCCAGATGGGGACTTCGGTGCCTGCACCTGGGGTTGCGACAACTCGCTGACCCGATTGAATGGGCTTTAAGTAGTGCTGCAGCTCAACCACATCACGAGGGAAGTCCTCGACATTCGAACCTAAGCTTCTTCGTAGCGCTTGCATGGTGAGGCCATCGGTACCCGGCGCGCGGCCGAGTCCCAAATCAATCCGACCGGGGAATAACGACGCCAGCGTGCCGAATTGCTCGGCCACCACCAGGGGCGCGTGATTCGGCAGCATAATGCCGCCTGAACCCACTCTGATGGAGGTGGTTGCGCCCGCAAGATGCGAGATCACCACGGCGGTTGCAGAACTCGCGATGCCCGGCATGTTGTGATGCTCTGCAACCCAGTACCGCGTATAGCTTAGCCTCTCGGCCAGGATGATCAGTTCTCGGCTGCGCGCAAGCGCAGTGCTCGCATCGCTGCCTTCGGTGATTGGAACCAGGTCCAGGATGGAGAACTTTGTCATGGGTGCGTCCAACAGGGGCTGTTTTATGCGAGTATGCCAGAGACGTGAAAAGTTGGTCCATGCTGGGTTTTGAGTCAACCCTCGGTGACAGGCGAGACTGATCGATGCTTGACCAATCTCTCAAGGGGAAGCGGTCGTAAGATTTGATATGCCAAGGTGATTGAGATGAACCAAGCGTCCTCGACAAAACTAACCCTTGTTGCCGATGCCGTCGATCAAGACGTTGAAATCGCACTCTTTCCTATTCCGGAATTGGTCGCTTTTCCGGGCACCGTGATTCCCCTGCATGTCTTTGAGCCTCGCTATCGAAAGATGGTGCATGATTGCAGCTCGTCCGGCCGCATGATCGGTATCTGTCATACCGTGAAAGAAATCCACGCGGCAAAACCCAAGCAAACGCAAGAAGAAGCCCTGGCCTCTAACCAAGCCACTTATGTTCCGCAGGCTATCTTTTCTGCTGGCCCCTGTGAGATTCGAGACGTGCTTGACGATGGACGCATTCACGCCACCGTGGACATGGTGGGTCGCTATCGCATGGTGGAGGAAGTGCAAACACTCCCCTACCGCGTTGTGCGCGCCGAGCGACTGGTCGACCGAGATGCGACAGAGGATTACTCCGAGCGCACACAGCACATCACGGCTTTGCTCATTGAATTGCTCGGTCGCCAAGGCAAGGAGTTGGCCAAGATTCTGACCAGCGATGACTGGATCGATCAGACCTCCAGCGAGTTTTCTAATCGATTGTTTCAATACATCAGGTTTGATGCCTCAAGGATGCAGAAGATCCTGGAGCTCACCTCGGTGATTGAACGCCTCGAGGCCATTGAGCGGCTCTTGAGCGGCGAAGACCTCGAAGATTTAGTGGACTAAGTGGTTTGATAGCGCGCTTGTTTGCGCTCCACCAGGTTTTGCAGTCGTTGATGCACACTGGCCGTCAGTGGCCAAGTGGCGCATAAGTAAAACGCAATGCCAAAGAAAATCGTCGGCACAATCGCGTAGAGAATACCCAGCCAAAGGAGCTCTGTCGGCCCATTGGTGGCCCCCCTGGCAACTTGATAACCCACCAAACCTAAAATGGGCAGTGATAAGCCGCCGAAGGACGCTGCACATTTCGTCATAAACCCGAGGATCGCGAAATAACTCGCAGGGCGAGCAGTGCCGGTTCTAACCGTATCGAGGTCCACGACGTCAGCCAGCATGGCGCGGGGCAAGTAAGCAAAGGCGCCAAAACAAAACCCTTTCAAGGCAAAAAGCGCATAAAAGGGCAGAACCTGGCCATATTCCAACATGAAACAGGCGATGGTGATGATGCTGACAAAGACCATGGCGGAAGCCAAAGATTGGTGTTTGCCATATTTCTTCGCGAGCCAATCCCAGAAGGGAATTGCGATAAGCCCAACACTGAAATAAATCACATAAAGGCGACCTACCCGATCAGCGCCAATATAGTCCTGAACGAAAAAGAGCGAGAGCGTGTTACGAAAGTTCTCGGCGCCCGCAATCAGGAGCTCAATAGCCAGCAGTCGAATAAAGATCCCGTTCTTGCGCATGTTCACGAGCGAGCGAAAGACTGAGACTGGCGGTGCTGCACGTACGGGGACTTCAGGTACTTTCCATAAAATCAAAAACGCGGTCAGCGGTAGCAAGGTCACAATGACCCAAGAAAAATTACTTAGAACAAAACTCGCAGACCGGTTTTCGAAGACCTCTTCGGAAACAAGGACAATGGCTGAGGCTACGATCAGACCAGAGAGAACGTATTTCTCGCGGGCAGACTGAATCATAGTCCGAGTGTGATACTCACCCGAAAGCTCAACGCCCCAGGCCGCGTAAGGTAGGCCAAGGACTGTGGTGGCGAGACGCAACAAAATAAAGAAGAACGCGAGATAGACCACGGTGGTACCCACCGAAGGGTTAAGTAGCATCCACACCGCAAAAGCGTAGAGGGGGACGCCAAATAGAATCCAAGGTTTTCTTCGACCCCAGCGCGTCTTGAGTCGGTCAGACAGAAAGCCCATGGCAGGGTCAGATACGGCGTCAAAAATCGCGGCGGCAAAGATCACCATGCCAATCACGGTGAGGCTCAGTCCAATTTCGGTGGAGTAGAGCCTTGGAACCCAGACTGCCAGGGGATACCCGATGATGGCGAGGGGAAGGCTCATGGACCCGTAAATCCATGCGGTGCGTCGAGTAATCGGGGTCATAACCTTCTGTCTGGGAGAAAACGGTAAACCACTAAGAGACCATAGCCGCAGGCCCAAGTAAAGGCGTGTTTGGTGAGCTGACGATCAGATTCAGGTGATCAATCGGCTGTCATAACATGGACTGAGACGCTGTTATCGGTGTCGGCTTATGCCTAAGATGATGAGAATCCCGGTGAAGTCATCAGGCGATCCTGCCGGGTATTCGAACTGGGCGTAAAAGCGCCATTAACTGAAGAGAAACGAATGACATCGCAAAAGATATTGGACGAATTTCGCACCGAAGTGCGCGCCTGGCTCGCAGACAACACTCCTCCTGATCCTGGCTTTTTGCTACCAGAAACCTTCATGGAGGTGGGAACAGATCAGCAGTTTGAGTTCCTCCGCAATTGGCAACGCACGGTCTACGAAGCGGGTTACCTTGGCATGGCGTGGCCAAGTGAATACGGCGGTGGCGGTCAGCCACAGGCATTTCAAGATATCGTAAATCACGAGATGGCGGCCGCACGGGTCCCCTTCGTTCCCAATACCATTGGTCTCAACTGGGCAGGGCCTCTGATTCTGGATATGGGGACTGAAGAAGATAAGCAGCGTTACATCAAGAATATCTTGAGCGCTGAGGATATCTGGTGCCAAGGCTTCTCTGAGCCTGACAATGGCTCAGACCTGGGTAATGCCCAAGTGCGTGCCGTTCGCGACGGCGATGAGTACGTGGTCAACGGCTCGAAGATTTGGACCAGTCTCGGGGCTTACGCGAAATACATGATTTTATTGGCTCGAACCTCGTCCGACGGGCCGAATAAGTATGCCGGGCTGACCTTTTTCCTTGCGCCGATGCAGGTCGCTGGCGTAGATCCTGTTCCCATTAAAAAGCTGACCGGAGAGTACGGCTTTTGCCAAACGTATTTCAGCGATGCGCGAATCCCAGCCAGTTGTCGTTTGGGCGCTGAAGGTGAGGGTTGGTCGGTGGCCATGAAGACGTTGATGTTTGAGCGGGGGGCGATCGGTGGTCAGGCAGGCGGCTTGTCGGCGATGGACCTCAACATCAATGACATTATTGAACTCGCGAGGCGAAGCAGGCGCAACGGTCGCCCTGCACTTGAAGACCCGCTCACGCGGGATGAGTTGATGAAGCTGATACTTGAAGCCAAGGGCAATCAGCTGATGGGCGCCAAATCAAGAATCCCAGCGCTCTGTCAGGACTGGCCCACGGCCGTGCCCATGTCGGGCAAGTTAAGAGGCTCAGAATTGAAGCGCAAGATGACTCGATTTGCCTTGTCGCTCCAAGGCGCAAACGGCGCGCGGTACATCAGTGACGACGCGATTGACGGAGGCAAATGGCAGCGCTCTTATCTGAACGCTTTCTCAGGAACCATTGGCGGCGGTACCACTCAGATCCAGAAAAATATTTTGGGTGAGCGTGTGCTTGGTTTGCCTAAGAGTTAGGGAGATGCCCGTGATTGCGTTTAGTGAAGAACAAAGCATGTTGCTGGACACGGCGATGGACTTCTGTGCGAAAGAAGCGCCGGTCGCGGGTCTGCGTGCGTCGATACAGGACGGTCTTGAATTTAATGGCGCACGATGGCAAGCGATGACCGATCTCGGTTGGCTTGGCATTGGCATCCCGGAACAGTATGGCGGACTCGGTATGACCCTTGCGGATGCCGTGCCTGTGGCTGAAGCACTCGGTCGCTACCTTGTTCCCTCGCCCTTTGTCGCCACCACCATTGCTGCACAGGCGTTGATGGCGTGCGGCAGTCCAGAGCAGCAGAGTCAGTGGTTGCCCCGAGTGGCTAGCGGGTCGATCGCCTCGCTGGCGTTGTGGGAGCCATCAGGCAGTTGGTCGTTAGCGGATACTGAAGCCGCCCTGACTAAAACGGGTGATCAGCTCACGCTTTCAGGTCAAAAAGTGTTTGTGGAGGCCGCGGAAGAAGCGACTTTGCTGATGGTGGCTGCTCGGTTCGAGGGCAATGTTCGGCTGTGTCTTGTGGAACGCGCACAGATCGCTGAATCCGCCATTCAGCGAGAATCAGTCATCGACGAAACGAGGCGAAGCTTTAGCGTGACGTTCGACCACTTGGTACTGGATCAGGCTGCACTGTGTCCCGGGCTTGCTTTCGATGTGATTGAAAACGCAAGCCTTCTGCTCTCTTCCGCCGAATCTTCGGGCGGAATTGCCGGCGTCCTCGGTGTCGTGGTGGATTACCTAAAAACCCGCAAACAGTTTGACCGTTACATCGGCGCTTACCAGGCGTTGAAACACCCCACGGTGGATATTTTGATGGGTTCCGAAATGGCTCGAGCGTATGTTTACCATGCAGCCACCGAATGGGCCGCTGGCGCAGAGCTGGAAACGATCGAAAATGCAGTGCGGATGGCCAAAGCTTGCGCCACCGAACAGTTTGCTGAAGCGGGCGACCGAGCGGTGCAGTTTCATGGCGGTTTTGGCTTCACTTATGACTGCGATGCACAGCTCTATCTCCGCAGAGCTCTTTGGAATCAGTATCAGTTCGGGGATGAGCGGTATCAGCGGTCAAGGCTCGCAGATGTGATGCTGGCCGCATCTTAGAGAAAAGGCGCAGACGAAAAGCCTTAATGTATAGCGCTTTTGGTCACCCCGCATCGAGCAAGTTTGAGGCTAAAAGCACGTTCGCGGCTAGGCGGCGCTAGCCCGCGCAACGTCTCAATAAGAGCTGCAGAAAATACAGATCCTGCTGGACTATGGGCTTGAGGGGACAAGAGGGTAAGGAAGTGTCTCTAAAGATGAGACCGGATAGATGGGCCTAAAAAACAAATTGAAAGACATAAGCCAAGAGAGATCAACCAACAGAAAGGCTGTTATGCCATGCTCGTTGACCCGCTCAATTCCGAGATGTTTCCTCACCGCCAGGGTGTTCGCGGTCTGCGCGGCTTTGAATGGCCAAACAAAGGCCTTGAGCGCAAACATGCATGAATGACGCCCGTTCCGTACAAGCCTCGCCCGCAAACAAAGAAGGCTTAACGCCAGCGCAGATTGAAGCCTGGCGCAAGCAAGGTGTGGTCTTGGTCTCCGAGCTATTACCCGCCTCGCTGATTGAAAGCTTGCGATGCCTTGCAGAACGTGAGTTCCCAGCACCGGGGTCCGAAGCGGCGCTCGCAGTGCGCGATTTTGGCAGCGGCGGTCGGTTCGTCTTTCCTTCAAAGCACGCAGAATTCAACCAATTGACGCTGCATAAGGCATTGATCAAAGCCGTTGCAGCCCTGCTTGATATCGAGCCCATGGCGCTTCGCTTAACCCAGTCTGATCTTTGGCCGAAATATGGCCATACGACGCAAGACGCGAGGGACAACCAAGACCAACGCATTCATATGGATTACCCGAACCACATGTTGGTGCATCCACCATCGTGGCATTCGCCAGCAGCCGTTGAGCTCATCATTTACTTTTCAGACGCTCGAGATTGTGCGGGAGAGACGGGCTTTATCTCGAGGCATGGCGATGAGGATCCCGCTTATCAGCTACCCTACAGGCACTCGCCAGGCATGGGTGAACATCCTTTTATCAATGACCGATTAGCCGCTGAGCATTACTTTAGGGAACAAGCACCCGAGGTCGCGGCGTTCAGAGCAGGGCTCTACGAACGTGAGCAGATTGCCGATTTCAGACCCGGTGATGTGCTGTTCTATCGGCACGACGTTTGGCATCGCGGTCGCCCGCTTACCTCAGGATCTATGCGACTTGCGCAGAACCTCTCGTTCAGACGAGCAGATGCTGACTGGATTTCTCTTCTGCACCCCGGCTGGTCTTGGTCAATGTACCACCCCGAGCAGCGGTTTGAGCGCTGGTTGGCCAGCGCCTCGGTGCTTGAGCGAACGGTACTAGGGTTCCCCGCGCCCGGACACCCCTACTGGACGCGCGAAACCCTCGCCGGGGTCACCGCGCGGTATGCGCCGTTTGGATTCGATCCGGCGCCATATGAGCAAGCCATTTAGCCTTTTGCCTGTGGAGATGTTATTCCCTTAGGCATCGGGTAAGCTGAAAAGAAAAAAAAAGGGCATCCCGAAGGATGCCCTCACGTCGAACCCAAAGGGGGATGGGTTCAAAGGGGGAAGCGTCAGCTGGGCTGAAACTTCATAAAGGGATTCAGGACGCGACCAAGCCCTTTCAGCTTGATAGGCGCCTCTAGAACCGAGAGGCAGATACAGTCTTCATGCTGAGTAGCGAACGGGCGGTGTACATCGCCCGGCTCGCGAACCACAAAGTCGCCTTCGTGATACATCCCGTCTTCGTCTGAAAAGCTGCCTTTGAGCACCACGGTGTATTCAACACCGTGATGATCGTGTACTGGCGTTTTACCGCCTGCGCAAATTTTATGGAGTGCAAGCTCATACTGAGTCTCGCCAACGCTAATTGGGGCCACAGTTACTGAAGATGACAATTTGCGCCAACTGAGCCCATTCCTCGGCAGGAATTTATTGAGATAGTTGGGGATTCCCTTCAGTTCATCATCACACTTTGTACTCTGAGCGTCGGCTAAAGCATCGACAGCGCTACTCTGAGTGACCGACTCAACGTCTAATTTCGCTAACGTTTGGCTGAGCAGGTCGCCCGATACGGTTTCTGGCTCAGCATCGCTAAGAAGCGCGCCGCCGAGTTGCTTCAGTGAATGCACGCTGTCCCTGCATTGATCGCAAAATTTCAGGTGCGTCGTGACAGAGATGGTGGGGGCCAGCGATAGGCTGCCCACGGTGTAATCTGTGAGTAAATCTGTGTTTGGATGATGTCTGATCATTGAGCGTAAGCCTCCGTGCCTTCACCGTTGGGGGATAGCTTCAGTTTGAGTTTCTGAAGCGCCAGCCGTACCCGACTTTTCACTGTGCCGAGTGGGATGCTCAATTCATCCGCAACTTCCTGTCCGGATTTCCCTTGAAAATACATCAGGGTGAGCACTTGCAGCTGCTCTTGGGGGAGCTCCCCAAGGTGGTCTTTAATGTTTTTGCTGTTTCTTGTTTGTATCAGCGACGTGAACGGGGATGATTCCTCGTTCTCATCGAATAATTCCTCTGCGACCAGCTCGTCGGTCTGCTGGCTGATCTTCGCATGCTTACGTAACCAGTCGATCCGCGTGTTTCGAGCGATGGTGTACATCCAGGTGCTGGCTGCTGCCTGCGCTGGCGAGTAGCTGGGTGCCTTTCGCCATACCTTGATCATGGTTTCTTGGACGAGCTCCTCGGCCTGTTCCGGCTCGAGGTTGCTGCCTTTCATTAAAAATCCTTTCAGGAGTGGCGCAAAGTGCGCGAATAAGGCAGAAAAGGCGTCCTTGTCTTGATGACTGCCCACCCGTTGCAACAAGGCATTCCAATCCTGGCCTTCGATTAAAGCCATGGTGGTTCTCTGTTGGGGTCGTTTTGCCATCTTAACCATATTCTCGATCCAATTCGGGTTCTACGTGCCAAATCTTGGTGTGGATTGCTCGATGACTTCTGACTCGCTTGCGCGCAAATCGGGGCCAGCGCCAGTGATGACGCCTCCATCTTTCGACAGCGTGAAGTCCTCCAACCCATGGTGGAAGCGCAACTTGGTGAGGTCATAGCCCATTCCCTCAACCTTGCGAAGGATGTCGATGACGAGCGCATCCTCAAGATCCTGGTCTCTCGCCATAATCCATACAAAGTCTCGTTTATTTCGAGCAACTACGGTGTATCGGTAATCTGGGTCGAGGTACGCGACACGGTAGTCTGCTTCGAAAGGCCAGAGAATTCGCATGCCCCAAATGGCTGGGGTTTCAGCGTGAGGGCGAGCGGACATCGTCTTGGACTTGATTTCACCCTGTGGGCCACCTTTCCGGTACTGGTAGGTGGTTTCAACTCTGCCGTTATCCGCCAGCGCATAATGCTCGGTCGGCGCGTAAGCGTCTTTATCGAATGGCGTCGCGATATCGGCAAGGACGTACCACGTGCCCATAAAGCGATTGAGATCCAAATTGGTCACTGTCGTAATAGGTTGCATGGCCCCCGATCCTTGACAACCGTTAAAGAACATCAGGAGCACAAGTAGTGCGCTCCCCCCTTGAATGCTCGGCCTCATACGTGCCCTCTCTGTAACCAGATCAACGAACGGCTGAGAGAAATTCCGACCGCGTGGTGGAACTGGCCTTGAACACGCCACCCAATGCCGTGGTTTCAGTGTAGGAGCTGGTATCCATCACACCACGAGATTTAACGCAGTAATGCGTGGCGCGAACCTTCACCGCCACGTTGTTGGTCTCAAGTAGGGTTTGCAGAGCGACCAACGTCTGTTGCGTCATCCTCTCTTGGACCTGAGGCCTCTGAGCAAAGAAGCGAACGATCCGATTGATTTTGGACAGTCCGATAATTTTTTTGTGCGGCAGGTAAGCCACATCTGCGGTGCCATCGATGGTCACAAAGTGGTGCTCGCAGGTGCTGGTCAGGGAGATATCTGTGATCTTGACCATTTCGTCGACGGACATTTTGTTCTCGATGACGGAGATCTTTGGGAAGTTGGCGTAGTCGAGGCCAGAGAAGATCTCATCCACATACATTTTTGCGATGCGATGGGGCGTTTCTTGCAAGCTGTCGTCACTTAAATCCAAACCGAGCGTCGTGACCACGTCTCTCATGGAGGCTTTGATGGCCTGATACTTCTGGTCTCGGGTGAGGCCAGTCTCGATCATCGGTGTCTCGAGCCCCCGAGCGACGAGCGCATCTCTGACGAGTTTGGCTTCGCTGCTGAGCGTGGAATGGAATTGCAGTTTGGACGTTGTGGCGAGTGATGACATGTGAACCCCCTTATTTGCTCGTGAGAGAAATTACGAGGATCGATTCTGATTGGATCAAAGCCTGCATGGCAGCGTTCCCGCTCTGGGCAGACTGTTTTGATTGTTCCAAACGGCGCAGGCGAAGCCCTTCGCGCGCAAATGCTGCTATACCAGTGTTTTAGCGGGGTGGTTGCGCGTGGTCTTCGTGTCAAAGCGGCCGGTTTGAGATGAACTGCGCTGGACCTCAGATCAGCGCGGTCGCGTCATGGTTGAGGATCAATTCATTGCCTGGTCTTTTGGCTCGCGTCGCTTTATGCGCGGTTTGGAACAGAATGCCGGATAACCGCGGTGACGACTGGGAGCACGCTGATCTATTTGAACGGGTGCAACGTTGAAGGGTGACAGAGGTAAATGACGAGTGTCTGAGGGGTTCGTTTGGCACATTGGACATTGAAGGATCTTGAGTCCCGAACGACGCCGGTTGAGGCGTTAGTGATCTTAAGTTGTGATCCCATGGTGTACCTTGCCGAGGTCCACGATGAAGGCCAGGTTGGATCCGTACTGACTAATGCGGGGGAGCGGTGCAGGACGCGAAGCCTGGAAGCCATGCGATCTACACTGCGCAAGATTCCTCATCGCGCGGCATGGCTTGAGCATCAGAGTGCGTTTGATGAAATGATTGGGTTGCATTCGGCGGATTCAACCCGGCTGAGGGCGCCGATCTCGATTGGCGACCCTGATCCATAGGGCTCCCGGTTCAGATCATATTCAGTGATGCCTCTCATCAGCAAGGATCCCCAGCGATCGCAGCGATTAAGGGCAAACGAAGTGCAACGCCGGCGAGAACGCGCATTGAAAAGGCTGAAGTTCGCAGGCGCTGAGATTAAGAATGATGCTTGCGAAGGCGCGCGGTAACCGGCCAGATAATTCGTTGACCGGGGTCCATCATGGCCTCGCTCGTCACGAATCCAAAAAAATGTCAGCGGTTGAAGTCAGCGGTTGAAAGAGGGGGAGCAATGACAACCATTTGTTGGTTTAGGCAGGATTTGCGAGTCACAGACAACCCTGCCCTCGCTTGGGCAGCATCGCGCGGGCAAGTCATCCCTTTGTATATCTTGGAGCCTGGTGAGGCCTCTGTGACCCTTGGCGGGGCATCCCTCGCCTGGCTTGAGGCGTCTCTCGCAAAGCTCAATGATTCGCTTGATGGCGCCTTGTGCGTGGTCGAGGGGCACCCAGAGTCGGTCCTCGCGCAGGTGATTCGAGACACCGGCGCAACCGCGGTCACCTGGAATCGCCGTTATGAACCGCTCGCTATCGAAACAGACAAAGAAACGATGGCGACGCTCAAGGCCTCCGGAGTTGAGGTTCAGAGTTTTAAGGCGGGCCTTCTTTGGGAGCCCTGGGTCTCGGTCAAAAAAGACGGCACGCCCTACCGTGTCTTTACGCCTTTTTGTAAGAATGCGCTCGCGCAGCTGCCCACGCCCGAAGCACCGATCCCGCGCCCTTCAGCGTTGAATCTCGCGCGAACGGAGAGCACCGTCGTGGAGGCATCATCGCTAGGACTGGCAGACCGGCGACCTTGGGTTCAGCGCATGCTCAAATATTGGGTGCCCGGCGAAGCGGGTGCCATGACGCGACTCAATGCGTTTATCGATCAAGGACTTGAAGACTACAAGCGAGGGCGAGATTTTCCCGCCCTGGAAGCGGTTTCCCGCCTCTCGCCTCATATTCATTTTGGTGAGATCTCGCCTAGGCAAATTTGGCATGCGATGCAAACGCGGGTTGAAGGTGATGCGAATAAGGAGCACTTCCTCAGGGAGCTCATTTGGCGGGAGTTTTCCTACCACCTGTTGTATCACTTCCCCACGCTACCCACTGAAAACTTGCAGACGCACTTTGATGGCTTTCCTTGGATGACATCGAGCGAATCGCTGGCGGCTTGGCAGCGAGGCATGACGGGGTATCCGATTGTCGACGCGGGTATGCGAGAACTCTGGGCAACGGGCTACATGCACAACCGTGTCCGAATGATCGTTGGTTCGTTCCTCGTTAAGAATCTCTTGCTGGATTGGCGGTTGGGCGAGCGTTGGTTTTGGGATTGTCTGGTTGATGCAGATCAAGCGAATAACTCAGCCAGCTGGCAGTGGGTTGCTGGATGTGGCGCGGATGCCGCGCCTTATTTCCGGATCTTTAACCCCGTCACCCAGGGTGAAAAATTTGATCCTCAAGGAGGATACACGCGAAGGTGGCTCCCGGAGCTGGCGCAATTACCCGATGCCTATTTATACAAGCCATGGGAGTGCCCCCCGATCGTGTTGTCGGATGCAGGCGTCGTATTGGGGGATACCTACCCCCATCCCATTGTTGAACTAAAGCCCTCCCGTGAGCGGGCGCTTGCCGCCTATCAAGCGATGAAAGATCATCGCAGCGTTCACAGCGCGGAAGGATGAACCTGACCCGAAAACGTTGGGTTGTGGGGCTCAGCGTCGCAGGGTTGCTCCCTTTTGCGAGCTTTGCGCTTACGGCCTTGGACGGCAGCGCTTGGGCGCTTCGAGCATTCCTGATTTACAGTCTCGCGATCAGTGCGTTCTTGAGCGGCGCCTGGTGGGGGATCGCGCTTTCAAAAACGTCGTTCGAGCGTACGCCCGTCTTGCCCTTGCTGCTGAGTAATGGATTCGTCTTGATGAGTGTGGGTGCGCTGGTTTGGTATGAACCCGAGGTTGCGCTGCTGACGCAGGCGGTGGTGATCACGCTCCTTGTCTTGGGTGAGAGCCAAATTAACCCCCTGCGGGCGGCGCCTCGGTATTACCAACGGATGCGGCGCGGCGTGAGCGCTGGGGTGGTCCTACTCCATCTCGCGCTTTGGTCTCTCCTTTGATAGAGAAAGGCCCACCTGATTCGCGTCCTCACAGCGCACTTTGAGACGAGCAGATGGGGTCCATAAGCTGAGGCCACGGCCGTCATTCAAGAGCAATTAACAGTGGTTTGCATTGCAGCAGAAGATGAAGACCCCAGCGCCGATCACTGCTCGGGAACTGCTCTGTCCTCAATGGATCGACGCCAACCTAGGTTTTTCAAAATGATGTTCGAAACGCCATTCAAAACCCTGTTCGAAGCGTCGGTCGAAATGACGCATCCCAGATGCTTTCGTTTTAGCGAGGGCGCTAAAAAGTAGCAAATAAAAGCGTAAAGCCTTTACCGGTACATATAGGTGCCACCACAAACGGTGAGCGCCTGCCCAGTGATCCAGCTCGAGGCTTCAGAACCCAAGAACACCGCGATGCCCTTGAAATCCTCGGGTTCGCCTAGGCG
>JALRJG010000070.1 GCA_023261215.1 Pseudomonadales bacterium
ACCAGAGCTGGGATCAAAGTCTTGTGACCCGCTGCTAGCGACGAAGCTCCGACCACGTGCACATCATTCTCAATAGCTTGCTTTGCCACTTCCTCGGGCGTCGAGAACATGGGTGATAGGTCGACATCAAACCCAACATCAGCAAAAGCGGTTGCAACGACTTTGGCGCCGCGGTCGTGGCCGTCCTGCCCCATTTTCGCAACCAATAGCCTGGGCCTTCGACCGTGTTTCTCAACAAAGCTGTCTATGTCCATGGCGATTTGTTTCCAGCTTTCGTCTTGCTCATAAGCCGCACCATATACCCCTGAAACGGTTTGTGCACTGGCCACGAAACGGCCAAAACACTTCTGCAGCGCATCGGAAATCTCACCGACCGTTGCCCTGTGGCGGGTAGCCTCTACTGCCAACGCGAGCAGGTTGCCCTCTTCCGTCTCTGCCGCCGCCGTCAAAGCCGCGAGGCAAGCTTGGACCTTTGATTCATCTCGAGACGCTCGAACCGAATGCAGCCGCGCGATTTGTGATTCGCGCACCGCATCGTTATCCACTTCGAGGATATCGACCTCATCCTGCTGATCAATGCGATATTTATTGACGCCAACAATGACATCTTCGCCGCGATCAATGCGCGCTTGCTTCTTCGCCGCTGCTTCTTCAATTCTGAGCTTCGGCAAGCCGGTTTCAATGGCTTTCGCCATACCCCCCGCCGCTTCTACTTCAGCAATGAGTGCTCGCGCTTTTTCGGCGATGTCATGGGTCAACGACTCCATCATGTAGGAGCCACCCCACGGATCGACCACTTGGCCGATCCCAGTTTCTTCTTGGAGTACTAACTGAGTGTTGCGAGCGATCCTCGCCGCAAAGTCGGACGGCAGCGCGATGGCTTCATCCAGCGCATTGGTATGAAGGGATTGCGTTCCACCGAAGACGGCCGCCATCGCCTCGATGGTGGTCCGAACGATATTGTTATAAGGGTCCTGTTCAGTCAGCGACCAACCACTGGTCTGACTGTGGGTTCTCAGCATGCTGCTCTTTGGGTTGGCAGGGTTAAACTCCGCCACAATTTCCGCCCAGAGCAAGCGCGCCGCGCGCATCTTGGCAATCTCCATGTAGAAGTTCATGCCAATGCCCCAGAAAAAAGACAATCGGGGGGCGAAATCATCAATACCGAGCCCAGCTTTGATGGCCGTCCTGATGTATTCCTTACCATCCGCCAACGTGTAGGCAAGTTCGAGCGCCGCATTCGCACCCGCTTCTTGCATGTGATACCCGGAGATCGAAATCGTATTGAAGCGAGGCATATTGCTTGAGCAAAACGCGATAATGTCACCGATGACCCGCATGCTCGGCGTTGGTGGGTAGATGTAGGTGTTACGCACCATGAATTCTTTCAAAATATCGTTCTGGATCGTACCCGCGAGCGCATTCGTCGAGACGCCCTGCTCTTCTGCAGCCACGATATAGCCCGCAAGCACGGGCAGAACGGCCCCGTTCATAGTCATCGACACCGACACTTTGTCGAGCGGTATGCCATCGAAAAGGATCTTCATGTCCTCGACCGAATCGATCGCAACCCCAGCTTTCCCAACGTCGCCGGCAACTCGAGGGTGGTCAGAGTCGTAGCCACGGTGCGTCGCCAGATCAAACGCGA
Organism: Pseudomonadales bacterium; assembly: GCA_023261215.1. Classification (GTDB taxonomy): domain Bacteria; phylum Pseudomonadota; class Gammaproteobacteria; order Pseudomonadales; family Azotimanducaceae; genus UBA9926. The sequence continues at coordinate 1,649 of JALRJG010000070.1, forward strand.
CCGATATCCCCTGACCGCCTGCAGCCAATGATTTTCGATAAAAGGCGTTTGACTCTTCGGCGGTGGAAAAGCCAGCGTATTGGCGGATCGTCCAAGGGCGACCGGCGTACATGGTCGCTTGTGGGCCCCGGATATAGGGACTCATACCCGGCATGGTATTGGTGTAAGGCAAGGCCTCAGTATCCTCTGCCGTGTATAGCATTTTCAGCGGGATATCTTCGGGCGTTAACCACGTGAACTTATCGGGCGTCAGGCCCTTGCTTTGTTGTTCCACTAAGCTCGCCCACGCACCGGGGTTCGCACTTTTAGGATCGTAAATGCTCATGCAATTTGGCCTCAGCAGGCTGGGACACTCTGATCAGGACTGTCGCTGCAGCTTTTAGAAAAGATCAATATAGCAATTGAACTGCGTTCACCTCGGTCAAACACCGTGCCAGCGAACACATCACCCTCGCCTTCACGTTGTGCCACCTCATTCGACTTCGTCACTCGGTTAACGCGGGTGATGAACGCGACTGCTTTTCTCCAGGTGCGCTGCGCCCTTCACCTCACTAATCAAGGGCGTGGACTCATTCGATACTCGCGTCCAACCGAGGGCAAAACGCCCTGGAGGCCTCTACCCATGCAAACACTTCAATAATCCACCGTCAGGACAGCAGTCACTCATGAAGTTCGTCTTGTGGACAAATCAGGGCTCTGCCGTGCTGATCAGCTCCAGCCACTCTGAAAATCATCTTGTAGTTCCTCAGAAGTCGTCTAGATGATCTATCACGCAGTTCACGACCGAAGATACCATGATCGACGAGATTTTCGAAAAGTTAGAGCGACAAGGGTTGTAAACACAGCTCAAATCCAAAAGTTCGATTTCGAGCTGTCGTGAATCCAGTGCCCGAATAAGGCTATTCAACCCACGCGGAGCGCTGATCCGCGCCTTGGCGGCCTGCAGCACTCGGTGTAGAATCGCGAGTCACCTCTACTTAACGTGCTCGGAGATCCTTGATGTCAGACAGTGCCCACTCTCAAAGCCTCACGCCTGCGGAAGAAATTGCCGCACTCATCCAGCGGTCTCGCGCAGCACAAAGGCAAATTGAACACTACACCCAAGCGCAAGTCGATGATCTGATTCGCGCGATGGTTTGGGCGGTTGCCAAACCCGGGGTCGCTGAAGAAATTGCCCAATTTACGGTTGATGAAACGCAACTTGGGAACTACGAGGGTAAATTTCTTAAGATCCAACGGAAAACACGCGCCACGTTGATGGACATCATTGACGACAAGTCCGTGGGCATCTTAGAAGAGGATCGTGAGCGCAACATCGTAAAAATTGCCAAGCCTATGGGTGTGATTGGTGCCCTCGCACCTTCTACCAACCCGGAAGCGACGCCCGTGATCAAGGCGATCCACGCCGTTAAAGGCCGAAATTCCATCATCGTCGCGCCGCACCCTAGAGCAAAGCTGACGAACAAAAAGATCTGCGACTTGATGCGTGACGCCATCGAAAAAATGGGCGCACCCGCCGACCTCGTCATTGCGATTGAAATCCCTAGCCTCGAAACGACCAATGAGCTGATGAAACAGTGCGATCGCGTCCTGGCTACCGGGGGTGGCGCCATGGTGACTGCTGCCTACTCAAGCGGCACACCTGCCCTGGGGGTCGGTGTTGGCAACGCGGTCATCACGGTCGACGACACGGCCGACCTCGATGATGCCGCAACCAAGATTCATATGTCTAAAACGCTCGATCTCGCGGCATCCTGCTCGTCCGATAATTCCGTGATTCTCGTTGATAGCATCTACGATCAAATGCTGGAAAAGCTGAAAGCCAAAGGTGGCTACTTGTGCAACAGCGAAGAGAAAGAAAAACTCCGCAACACCATCTGGGATGAAGCCGGCCACTTGAATACCGCGATTGTTGCGCAACCTGCGCACAAAATTGCCTCTATGGCTGGGCTCGATGTGCCCGCAACGACCGAGTTCTACATCGTGATAGAAGAAGGCTGGGGCGCTGAGTTCCCGTTTTCTGGCGAAAAACTCTCCGTTGTAATGGCGCTCTATCGTGCAAAAGATATAGACCACGCCATTGAACTCACCAATAACATTCAAAGTTATCAGGGCCAGGGCCACTCATGCGGCATCTATTCCAACAGTGATGACAACATCATGAAGCTTGCAGACGCGACCAGAACATCGCGCGTGATGGTCAATCAGCCTCAAGCGGCGTCGAATAGCGGCAACCTTTGGAACGGTATGCGACAGACCTTTTCTCTGGGCTGCGGCTCGTGGGGAGGCAACGGCACGAATAACAATATTTCGTGGCGGGATCTCATCAACGAGACTTGGATTTCTAAGCCCTTAGATCAACCTAAGGAGCTGGCATCGGATGAGGTTCTGTTCGGCGACGTGATGAAAAAGCTGGGCTAAGTTAGCCTGTCTTTATCGTTCGGAAGTCTGGTTTGACTGACTCGTCTTGAGTCGCCAAACATTTGAGCCAACCGAGGATGTGCTCAACCGCCAGTGCCGTGTTTCCAACCTGGCAATGCGGTGCCGAGCCGTCCCGAGCACTCATCGTCAAGGGGCTCCCAGTCACGTCGCAAGTTTTCACCAGGTGCTTGATTTAAAGAAAACCTGAGCTCGATCTAACCGAATTTGATTCACTTGGGTCCGTGACCCGTTCGCTACTGGATGGGAATCTTTGACGGCAGCGGTCGGCTCACGCGAGAAAAACGGCCGTTGTGGAGCAATATTGGCGTGGGATCCGGTCCTCTAAACCGGCTTTCTGAACTTTAGAGTCATGCGGTCGCTTTCACCGATCGCCAAGTAAGTCTCTTTATCTCCAGACCGCAAGAAGGGAGGCAGAGACCAGACACCATCAGGGTGGTCTGCCGTGTCTCTCGGATTCGCATTGACCTCACTGGATGCCTCAAACTCGAATCCTGCGCGCTGAGCGATATCTTTGGTGTAGTCCTCGGTCACGTACGCGGTGGTGCGCATACTCTCCATGCTCGCACCTGGCTTGGCTCGGTGCTCCACTACCCCTAACACGCCACCGGGTTTCAGGGCCTTATAAAAAGACGCAAAGTACTCATGCTCCTGGTTCACCATGATCCAGTTATGGACATTGCGAAAAGTTAGGACGAGGTCAATGCTGCCGGGCGGTGCAATCGTGGTCTCGCTCGGGGGATTGATATGACGCACAGTGACCCTTCCAAAGACCTCAGGGTTCCCATGCATGCGATCTTCAAATTTACCCAGTACGGCAGGCATGTAGTCCCCCACGCCATCGGGCGAGAAGTGCGCCACATATAGACGACCGCTTTCAGCCAAGTAAGGCGCCAAAATCTCCGTGTACCAGCCAAAGGCGGGGAGCACCTCAAGAACGGTCATAGAGGGCTGCAATCCAAAGAAGGTCAGCGTCTCGACCGGATGACGCGCCTCATTACGAGCAATATGGCGAGCACTTCGATGGCTTGCGGTTAGCAATGCTTCAAGTTTTGGGTCTGGCATGGGCGTCATCCTGTTTTATCTGTGCGCTAGGTGGCTGAGGATCTCTGAGGTCAGGCGCTCATCGAGTCAGGGATCCCCTTTTACACACCCTGTGCGTTACAAAACCACCCTCCCATAAAAGGGTCGACAAGGCACATGGCAGGTTCCGGCAAGGGCTCAGGATCACGCCTTTCAATAACCACCAGGCCAGCGGGTTAGTCATGACCCAAATCCTCGAGCAAGTGCCGACCGGCGCATGACACGCTCCTGGCCAAAAGACCGATGGGCGAATACGGACTCATAGCTCGGCCTCCAGGTGCTCAGCTCAACCCGCAGCTGATAAGCTCTGCCCCTCATCTGAGCGTCGAACCAACTTCCCGGGTAGAGCCCCCGTATGCTCTCCCGACTTGAAGATGACCTCACCTGCCTTGATGGTCATGTCGTACCCGGTGGCTCGTTGCACCAAGCGGCGACCGCCAGCAGGCAAGTCAAAGACCGCTTCCGGTCGATGCAATTGCAAAGCATCAAAGTCGATAATGTTGATGTCCGCAATTTTGCCCTCGACGATTTCACCCCGATCGAACATGCCAAAAGCTTTCGCAGTTTTGGAGGTGAGCGACTCAACAATGAATTCGAGGCTCATGAGATCGCCCCGCGTTCGATCGCGGCCCCAGTGCGTCATGATGAAGGTCGGCATGCCAGCATCGGCGATCACCCCACAGTGGGCACCTCCATCACTCAACCCAAAGAGCACATTGGGATGTTCGAGCAGTTTCTTTTGCGCCTCTAAGGAGAAGCCTTGATAACCACCGAGCGGTTGGTAGAAGAGCTCTTTGCCGTCGTTATCCACCAACAAGTCATACATCACTTCCATGACATCTTGACCGCGTGCCTTGGCGATCCCGGCGATGCTGTCCTCAGGCAAAGGCTCGTAATTGGGGACATCCCCGAGCGGGACCACCTGGCCCATTAACCGAGGTAAATCCTGCATCAGGCCGCCCTGAATCACCGATTGCTCTGATAGCAGCTGCGCCTTGATGGCCGGGTCTTTTAGCTGAACCAAAAGGTCTTCGTGACTCAAGCCCGCAAGGGATTCTCGCCAAGTGGGATGGCCCACGAAGGCGTGGAAACTTGACTGGAGGCCATGAAGTACGCCGGTGGGTCGGCCAGCCGCTTGAGGGCGGATCTCGCGACCTTCCGCGCGAGCTTGTTCCGCCAGCTTATACATCTTGCCATTCTCATAAGCAGGCGCTGTGGTCGCGATGAGGGTCACGGTGAGTCCGGTCTGCTTCTGGAATTCCGTCACCCAAGCCCATTCTTCATCGTCACCCAGGTGATCGGACACGAGCTCAAAGACAGAGTTATTAAGCCCCTTCATGCCTAGGCCGAGCGCCAGCATTTCGTCATGACCGGAAAACGTGCCGGGCATGTATTCGCCCTTAATGTCCTTATGCAGCAGCGTCTTTGAGCTTGAAAAACCTAGCGCACCGGCTGCAACCCCTTCACGGACTAACGCCGCCATTTGCGCGACCTCCGCCTCGGTTGGGGCGTAGTCTGTATTGCAACGTTCACCCATCACATACGCGCGAATCGCGCCGTGCGGCACTTGGGTGGCAACATCAATCGCTCGCGGGAAGGCCTCCAACGCATCAAGATACTCAGGAAAACTCTCCCACTGCCAGTTAATACCTTCGGAGAGCGCAGCACCCGGGATGTCTTCTACGCCTTCCATCAACTCAATCAGGAAGTCCCGGTCATTGGGTTTAACAGGCGCGAAGCCAACCCCGCAATTTCCCATCACAACGGTGGTCACGCCGTGCCAGCTCGAGGGCGCGAGAATCGGGTCCCATGTCGCTTGACCGTCATAGTGCGTGTGAATGTCTACCCAACCGGGGGTGACCAGCTTGCCTTTGGCGTCGATTTCTTCTCTCGCGTCGCCCTGCACCTCACCTACTTTAACTATTCGTCCATTCGAGATCGCAATATCTGCGGCTTTGCGATCAGCGCCAGTGCCATCAATGACGGTTCCGTTTCTTATGATGAGGTCGTACATAGGGTCTCCTTAATCATCTTTGGCACACGACGAACACGGCCGTGTCGAGCGAGCGCGAGCTGAAGATTTAATTTGATAACGGCCCAAGTCTGGGCACTTGCACTTGATTTGTCTATGCCTCCGACGCCAGGGTCCGCAAAGTGAGCGAGCAAGCAAGCAAATGGCCCATCCCGCCCTCTAACTGTTCCCTTCACTCCCGGCTTACTTACTCGAAACGTCACTTAAATGTAAGCCGCCAACTTACAGGGGGCTATGCCCACTGGATGCATTTCTCGACCTCATGTTTGACAACCGAACTCACAAAATCTTGTCCCCCAAGCCCAGTGCATCTGGAACGGACGCCCCTTTAAGTCACGGAGCCAAACTGATCCGAATTGCCTGATAGACTCTGACCACGTCAGCACGAATTTTCGACAAGCGCTCAAAGGATCAAGATGGACCGTTCAGTGATATTCATTACAGGTGCCGCAAGTGGAATTGGCAGAGCAACTGCGAAGCTTTTCTCAGCCAGAGGCTGGTTCGTTGCGGCAACTGATGTCAACGAAGCAGACCTTCTCGCTCTCGAGCAGGAAC
>JALRJG010000071.1 GCA_023261215.1 Pseudomonadales bacterium
TCTCGATCGCCATTCGACAGACGGTGTTCCTCGCCCTGTCCTATGACCACCGAATTGTGGATGGTGCTGATGCGGTTCAAATCACCACCGAGGAATCCTGTTGGGTTGAGGTGGCGGATGCTGAAGGCCGATTGCTGTACGGCGATTTGAATCAAGCGGGTGACGAGCTTGAAGTGATCGGCACCGCGCCTTTTCAGGTGCTCCTGGGCAAAGCCAGTGCTTCAACGCTTCGATTCAATGGGCAAGTGATCGATCTTGAGCCTCACACGACTCGAGAATATACGGCAAGACTCACATTAGGAGAGGGTCCAGATGCGCGCTGAATCAACCATTACTCGGCGGCAGTCCCGACAGATTATGGTCGGTAACGTGCCTGTGGGTGGCGATGCACCCATTGCGGTTCAAAGCATGACCAACACCAACACGTTGGATGTCGACGCGACGGTCGAACAAATTAGGCGTCTTGAAGCTGTAGGCGCGGACATCATCCGGGTCTCAGTGCCCTCTATCGAAGCTGCCGAAGCCTTCGGTCAAATACGGAAAGCCGCGTCGGTCCCGCTGGTGTCTGATATTCATTTTGATTATCGCATTGCGTTGCGTGTGGCTGAGCTTGGTGTTGATTGCCTGAGGATTAATCCCGGCAATATTGGTAAAGATCGAGTTAAGCAGGTAGTGAGTGCGTGTAAAGATCGAGGTATTCCGATCAGGATTGGAGTGAACGCGGGATCACTGGGCAAAGATTTACTTCGTAAGTACAAGGAACCCTCAGCCGCTGCGATGGTGGAATCCGCGCGCCGAAATATCGAGATGCTACTTGATGAGGGCTTTGAAAATTTTAAGGTCAGCATGAAGTCTTCCGATGTGTTTATGGCGATCGAGGCCTACCGAACCATCGCGCGAGAAATCGACCAACCTTTGCATCTGGGCATCACCGAAGCGGGCGGATTGCGATCGGGCACTGTGAAGAGTGCGGCTGGGCTCGGTCTGCTGTTGATGGAGGGTATCGGCGATACCATTCGTATTTCGTTGGCTGCGGATCCTGTTGAGGAAATCAAAGTCGGCTTTGATCTCTTGAAAAGCCTGCATTTGAGAAGCAAGGGGATCAATCTTGTGGCGTGCCCTAGCTGCTCCCGCCAGAATTTTGATGTTATCAAGACGGTCAACGAGCTCGAGCGACGAGTTGAAGATATTACGACGCCGCTCGATGTGGCCGTGATCGGTTGCATTGTTAACGGGCCGGGGGAGGCTAAAGAGGCAGATATTGGTTTGACCGGCGCGACGCCAAATAACCTGATTTACCGCGAGGGCCGCCCAGATCGAAAGGTGACCAAAGACAATATTGTAGATGAGCTTGAGCGAATGATCCGTGCCCGGGTTGCGGAAAAAGCAGCCCTGAGCGCAAAAGAAACAGCCTTGAGCGCAGAAGAAACAGCCTTGAGCGCTAACGAATCTTCGGACCCTGTGGCTGAGGGGTCACCGTGAGCCAAACCATAAAAGCGATTCGTGGCATGCAGGATCTGATGCCCGAAAGAAAACGTTATTACCGGAAGGTCGAAGACGCTGCTCGGTCAATCTTTAGCCAGTATGGTTTCCAAGAGGTCGGTTTGCCGATTCTTGAGAGCACGCCGTTGTTCAAGCGGCTCGTGGGCGAGGCAACCGATATCGTCGAGAAAGAGATGTATACCTTCGACGATCGCAACGGGGATTCCATGACCCTGCGTCCAGAGGGCACGGCAGGTCTTGTTAGATTCGTGAACGAACATGGCCTCGCGTTTAATCAAACGCAGAAGCTTTGGTACGCAGGCCCAATGTTTCGCTATGAGCGGCCCCAAAAAGGCCGCTATCGGCAGTTTGAACAAATTGGTGTTGAGTGCATTGGCTTGCCTGGCCCTGATGTGGATGCGGAACTTCTGCTGATGTGCCGTGCCCTTTGGCAGGCGCTAGGCATTGAACAATCCGTTCGGCTAGAACTGAATTCTATTGGTGACGTGTCGTCTCGACGAGCTTTTATCGACGCTCTGGTGGCTTATCTCTCGGAGCATGTTGATGCGCTTGATGAGGACAGTCGAAGACGGCTCGAGACGAATCCTTTGCGTATTTTGGATTCTAAGTCAGCCCAAACACAGGCGCTTTTGAAGGAGGGGCCGAAGCTTGAGGCTTATCTTGACGCTGACTCTGCGAACCATTTCGAAGCACTGTGTGCGATACTTGACGCCGCTCAGATGCCCTACGAGATTAATCGGCAGATCGTTAGAGGCCTGGACTATTACAACCGTACGGTCTTCGAGTGGATCACCGATGATTTAGGCGCACAGGGAACCGTGTGTGGCGGGGGTCGTTACGATGCCTTGGTGGGGCAGCTTGGCGGTCGAGACGCTTCGGGTGTTGGGTTTGCGATGGGCGTCGATCGTCTCGCGTTGATGCTTGAACAACGATCAGATCAAGATGATCCGCCGCACGTTTACGCGATATCGGTGGGCGAATCCGCCAGAACGCAGGTCCTTTTGTTGGCAGAACAGTTGAGGCATCGCTTGGGTGCTCGTGTGATTGTTCACTTGGGTGCTGGCAAGCTGAAGGCACAAATGAAAAAGGCCGATGCGTCCGGCGCGCCACTCGCGCTGATCGTTGCGGAAGATGAATTGGCCGCTGGTGAGGTTTCGCTGAGAGACCTCAGGAACACGGGCGATCAGCAGCGCATCAAGGCGACGGAACTCGTAGAGGCGGTGGCTGGACTGATCAGTTGAAAGTCGACAGCTGGCGGTTGGTGAAGCAAAGAAATAAAAAAGCTGACTGGCTTCAATGTCAGGGAGCCCAGTGAAAAGAACACGGTCCCATCACGGATCGAATAATGGTCAGTAACGATCAAATCGTATTAGAGAAAGGAGTAGGGCGTGTCTCTCGACAGTACTGAAGAAGAACAGATCGAGCGCATAAAACAATTTTTCCGTGAGAATGGCTTATTCCTCGTGCTCGCCTTGGTGCTCGTGGTGGGTGGCAACGTGGGCTTCAATTTTTGGGAAACCAGCCAGCGAGAGGTAGCTGAAGCCGCCAGCGCGGATTTTGCTCGGTTTCAAGAAGCCGTTGAGGAAGTGGTTGCGACGGATAGCGGGCGTGAGGATGCCATAGCGCTCGGACAAGTCGTAAAGCGTGATCACGAGGGGACAGCCTACGCCGCACTCAGTGCGCTGCAACTCGCTCGACTTTATTTCGATGATAAGAACTATGAAAAGGCAGAGGCAGAGTTGCGCCTGGCGGCTGACGCTGGACCAGATCTTATCGCGCCGCTCGCCAAAGTCAGGCTCGCAAAGGTGATTTACGCACAAGGCGATTATGAGCGTGCGTTGGTTGCACTCGGCGATGAGATCGGTTTGGGCGGTTATGCTTCGAGCTGGCATGAGACTCGAGGTGACATTCTTTACGAGCTAGGGCGGCTTGATGAAGCAAGGCAGGCTTATCAGTTTGCGGTCACCACGGGAGGTGAAGACGTCCTGCAAAGCCTGACGATGAAATTAGAAGATCTCACAGTCTCAACCTCTCCAGTCGCCCTTTCAGAAGAAGACGCATCTAATGCATCCGAGGTTGAAGTCAAGGACTCCGCGGCACCCGATGCTGCAGAGGCAGGCGCTAAATGATGCGAAATGTCCTTAGCCTCGTCGTCCTCTCGCTGCTTGCTGGCTGTAGTTGGTTCGGTGATAAGAAAGACGAGGAAGTCATCGAACCGGCAAAGCTCAGTCGTATCGCTGCGGAATTGAATCTTAGACCGCTATGGTCGGTCAGCGTTGGAAAAGGCGCTGCAGATAAAGCCATCAAGCTTGAGCCCGGGCTCTCTGAGTCCCGGGTCTTCGCGGCGTCCGCAGATGGTCGAGTGGTCGCGGTTGAACAAGGCTCTGGACGAAAGATTTGGGAGCAAGACATCCGCAAACTGTACACGGAAAGTGAAATTAACCATGCGTTTGCTAAAGATGTGGATGTCATCACCGGCGGCGTAGGCGTGGGTGAAGGCCTTGTGTTGGTTGGCAGTGCGGCTGGCGAAGTGGTCGCCTTGAATCAGAGTGACGGCTCCATGGCTTGGCGCGGTGAAGTCTCAAGCGAAGTGCTGGCGCCACCACAAATTTTAAATGACTTGGTCGTCGCGCAGTCGATTGACGGCCACGTGACGGGGTTTGATGCCTTGTCGGGCGAGCGCCGTTGGAGTTTTGCGACCAGTATTCCGGCATTAACCCTTCGTGGAACCTCCACGCCCATTCTGCGCGCCGATGTATTGATCGCCGCATTCTCAAATGGGCGGATTGCTTTGATCGACCCGGAACGTGGCGTTGCCGCGATTGATGAGCGTATTGCGGCCGCGAAAGGCCGTTCGGACCTTGAACGCCTCGTAGATATAGACGGCAAGATGGTGTTTCAGGGTGGGCGGCTTTATGCGGTGAGCTATCAAGGTAAGCTCGTTGCCATTGATCTTTCGGCGGGTCGGCCGCTTTGGAGTCAAGATGCATCCTCCGTTGTGGGGTTGGGCTCGGGCTTTGGCAATGTTTATCTCGCAGAGGCAGATGATCAGTTGTCTGCGCTCGATATGGACAGTGGCAGAGTGCAATGGGAAACCGAGGCGCTGCTCCACCGCGACATCACGGTGCCAGTTCCTGTGAGCAGTTATGTCGCCGTCGGTGATTTTGAAGGTTATATCCACGTGCTCGCGCAATCAGATGGTCGATTCGTTGCCCGTCGCAAGGTTGACGGGAAGGGGGTCTACACCCCGATCACGGCCGACGGTTCGAGGCTTTATGTGATGGGCAATAGCGGCAAGTTGTCTGCGTTCGAGCTTCAATAGGCCAGCTTATGCTCCCTGTCATTGCGCTGGTGGGCCGGCCCAACGTGGGCAAATCAACCCTGTTCAATCGTCTTACTCGAACGCGAGATGCGCTGGTTGCAGGCGTGCCGGGTCTTACGCGAGACCGACAATTTGGCAAAGCCCAGGTTGACGATCAAGCCTTTTGGCTGGTGGATACGGGCGGGCTTTCAGGGCTTGAAGAGGGCATTGACGAGCAAATGGCGGCGCAGTCGCTGACTGCGATAGATGAAGCCAACTTTGTTTTTTTTCTCGTCGATGTGAAAGATGGCTTTGTCCCCCAGGACGATGACATCGCCAAGTTGCTCCGAAGTAAGAACAAGCCCGTTCAATTGGTTGCCAACAAGATTGACGGGCAAAACACAGACCTCGTTCGGGGTGAATTCGCGAGGCTTGGTTTTGGTGAGCCTGCATTGATTTCAGCCAGCAATGGCCACGGCATCAAGCGCCTGATTGCCGAGTTCTTTGACCGTCTTGGCTCTGAGAATCACGACGAACACTCGGATTCGGTCGAGCCAGCGCCTGGGTCGCATCTTGCCCAAGAGGTCTCAAGCGCGAGCGGAATCAAGATTGCCGTCGTGGGCCGACCGAATGTGGGCAAATCCACACTCGTGAACCGAATTTTGGGTGAGCAGCGCGTCGTGGTGTTTGATCAGGCGGGCACGACGCGCGACAGCATCTACATTCCCTTCGAACGTGATGGAGACGCCTACACGTTGATCGACACCGCGGGTGTTCGTCGTCGCGGCAGGATCAATGAGTCCATTGAAAAGTTCTCAGTCATCAAGACGCTGGATGCGATTCAGGATGCTCATGTTGTCTTGCTGTTGATTGATGCGCACGAGGGATTGGTCGAGCAGGATCTCCATCTTCTGGGGCACGCCATGGAGGCTGGGAGAGCGCTGGTTATTTGCATCAATAAATGGGACGGTACAAGCCAAGAGCAAAAAGACCGTATCCATGTCGAACTTGATCGGCGCTTAACATTTTTAGACTTTGCCCAGATTCATTACATTTCAGCGCTCCATGGTTCGGGCGTGGGTCAACTTTTCGGGTCGGTTAAGGAAGCGTACGCATCGGCAACGAAACCTTTATCGACGTCCCATCTGAATAATGTACTCAACCAGGCGGTGACAGAACATCAGCCGCCGATGGTGCATGGACGGCGGATCAAGTTGCGCTTTGCCCATGCTGGGGGCTCGAATCCGCCCCGAATTATCATTCACGGCAATCAAACGGAAGCAGTCCCAGACTCCTACCGACGATATCTGGAAAAGCGATTTCACGAAGCCCTGGGACTCAAGGGCACTCCGCTGCAAATCGAATTCAGAACACAGGACAATCCATTTAAGGGCCGGAAGAACAAGCTCACCGAGCGCCAGGTCAACCGTCGTCGGCGTATGATGGCCCATGTCAAGAAGACGCAGCGAAGCGCCAAGCATAAAAAGCGGTAACCGAGCCCTTTACGGATCCTGAGGTGCAGAGAAAAAGAGCAGAGGGTCGACTCTCGCGTTGTTTAGGCTCACGCTAAGATGAAGATGTGGCCCGGTCACCCGTCCTGTTTGACCCACCGCGCCTATCACCGTTCCTGCTGTGATGCTCTCCCCTAATTCAACTGAGATAGCGGATAAGTGGCAGTACATCGAGATCAATCCCTGACCATGATCCACCATAACCGTTTGACCGTTGAAGAAATAATCGCCCACGGCTGCGACTAGACCATTGGAAACAGATTGGATAGGGGTCCCCTCAGGTGCGGCGATGTCCAGGCCGCTGTGCGGACTTCGTGGGTTGCCATTCAATACCCGTCGCTTACCAAAGCTCGATGTGTACCGCCCTGCCAAAGGCGCCTGCCAGGTGAGCGACGGCAGGGCGTCAGTGAAGCTTAAAAAGACCTGATCCATCTCGCGCCGCTCAGACTGGATTCGGTCATAGTCCATCGGGAGTGGATTCACCTTACGATCATTGGTGATGGTGAGATGCTCTGTCTCATAGCGCTTATCCTGCACTTCAAAACGAAGGGGACCCGCAGCGGTGTCGATTTGCTGAATGGAAGGTGGGGTAGATAGGGGTAATCCAACCCAGGCGATGGATTGACCCTTTTCAATGGTCACCAAAACTCGGGAGCCATTGAATCGCGCTGCGTCGACATCGTTTGGGAGGGGAATGCGGGCAATGCCGCCAGGAACCGGCGACGGTTGAATCTCAGCCCAAACAGCGGGCGTTAACGAGAGTAGTAGCCAGACGATAGAGACGAGCCTGAGCTTAGGCTCTGAACCTAAGCGATATATCAGCGGCTTTAGCATGACTGCCTACTATTAATAGTAAGAATGATCGCCAGCTTTGTGATCAGTAATATCAGCAACACCGGTGATTTCATCGAACTTAGCAATCATTTCTTTTTCAATGCCTTCTTTTAGTGTGACATCGATCATAGAACAACCATTACAGCCACCGCCAAATTGAAGAACAGCAATACCTTCAGCAGTTACTTCTACAAGGCTTACTTGGCCGCCATGGTTAGCAAGCTGAGGGTTAACCTCTGTTTCTAACATGTGTTGAATACGTTCGTTAAGTCCTGCATCATCACCGATTTTACGGGCTTTAGCATTGGGGGCTTTAAGTGTTAACTGGGTGCCCATTTTATCGGTAACGAAATCGATTTCAGCTTCTTCTAAAAATGGCGCGCTTTCTGTGTCAACTACAGCATCAAAGCCGTTAAAAGGAAGACGAATATCGGTGGCTTCTACTGCATCTTCAGGGCAGTAAGATACACCACATTCCGCTTGTGATGTGCCAGGGTTAACAACAAATACGCGAATATTTGTTTTTTCAGCTTGGTCAGCTAATAATTTTGCAAAATGCGATTGTGCGGTTTCGGAAATAGAAATCATAAAACAACTATACTTGA
>JALRJG010000072.1 GCA_023261215.1 Pseudomonadales bacterium
CTTTTAGGGCTCTGCTTCGTAGTCTGCTCTGCAAGGGCTAATGCGCGCTTTAAGCTTTCGCCTTGATCTACAACTTCCTCGACAAGGCCGATCGCCAGCGCTTTTTCGGCGCCTACACGCTCCCCACATAAAATCATGCGTTTGGCCCAGCCTTCACCCACGATCCAAGGTAAGTGTTGCGTGCCAAGGCCGCAGGGTAAGAGACCCACCGTCGCCTCGGGGAGCGCCATTTGCGCTTGAGTCTCCGCAATCCGAATGTCGCAACACAAAGCGCATTCGAGGCCTCCGCCCATGGCATAGCCATTGATCGCCGCGATGGAAACGCCTCGAAAGTGAGTCAGCGCCTTGAAGGCCGCGTGGAACGCGTTGGCCATCGCTTCGGCTTTCGAGGGGTCACCATCGGCAAAGAGATTAAGGTCGGCCCCGGCCGAGAAAAATTTCTCACCCTGCCCAGTAATCACCAAGGCGTAACAATCGAGATCCTCATTCAAGGTCTCAATGATGGTCTTAAGCGCGCCTAGATTATCCTGGTCCCAGGTGTTGGCCGCCGGGTTGTCGATGGTCAGCACAGCGGTATGGCCTTGACGTTCGAGTCGAATTTTATCGGTCATGGTGAGTCCTTATTGGATAGCTTCAATATCAGCGAGCGCGAGCAAGCGACGAGCGGTGATGACGCGCATGATTTCATTGGTGCCTTCAAGTATCTGATGAACGCGAGTGTCTCGGATATGCCGTTCAAGTGGATATTCCTGCATGTAACCGTATCCACCATGGATCTGTAGTGCTTCATTGCAGACTTTAAATCCCACATCGGTCGAGAACTGTTTGGCCATCGCCGCATAGACGGAGGCCTCCGGGTGATTCGCATCAACTTTGGCGGCCGCCATCCGGATCATCTGTCTTGCCGCCACCAATTCCGTGGCCATATCAGCCAGTTTGAACTGCAGTGCTTGAAAATTGGCCAACGGTTCGCCGAATTGCTGACGTTCGCCCATGTAGGTTCGTGCACGATTGAGAGCGGCTTGGGCAGTCCCTACCGAACAGGTTCCAATGTTGATCCGGCCCCCATCAAGCCCCTTCATGGCAATTTTGAATCCGTCACCCTCTCGACCAAGGCGATTCGTGATCGGCACGCGCACGTCTTCGAACACGATTTCGCGCGTGGGTTGGCTGTTCCATCCCATTTTGTGCAAGTTGTGACCGAATTGAATGCCAGGCGTGTTGGCTGGGATGACGAGGCAACTGATACCTCTCGGGCCCGGCTCACCTGTGCGCAACATGGTGACGAGATAGTCCGTTTCCCCTGCACCCGAAATGAACATCTTGCTGCCATTGACGATGTAATCATCGCCGTCGACTGTCGCGGTTGTCCTGAGTGACGCGGCATCCGAACCTGCACCTGGCTCAGTTAAGCAATAGCTAGCAAGCATCTCTCCCGCGATGAGCGGCGGCGCGATGGCTTGAACCAGTGCCTCTGGCCCGAATTCGGTGATCATCCAGGTCGCCATATTGTGGATTGAGATGAAAGCCGTGGTCGAGGTGCAACCCATCGCAAGTTGTTCCAGGATGATGCTCGAATCAAGTCGAGACAGGCCCAAGCCGCCTGCGGCCTCTGGGCAATAGAGGCCACAAAATCCGAGTTCGCCCGCGGCCCGAATCACATCCTTAGGGAAGATCTTCTTCGCATCCCATTCAGCAGCGTGAGGGGCGAGCGCGCCATCTGAAAATTGCCGGGCCGCATCTCGATACGCGGCCTGATCCTCACTGAGTTCGTAATCCATTTAGGTTAGCTCAATCGTTAGGTTGGCGGACGCCGTAGCGTCATTCGAAAACCAGCGTCCTGCGATGGTTTTATATTCCCTGCAAAACCGGACGACCCGCGCGCCGTTAGCGTCTTGGTAGTCATTGATGTCTGTCGGTAGGACTTGAGACATGCGAGTTTCCCGTCAAGGTTCAGGCCGAAGCAGGATGTTAAAGAATGCAAAGTCGCAGTAACATACCAGGATCTGCAGGTTAGACCTGCAAATACGCAGTATCAATAGCTGGCTAGAAGATTCAAGTCACGGGACCGCAGCGCTGCCCGTCCGCCTTTCGTTTCGAGCGACCGACGGGTGATTTGAAAACCAGACCACCGGCTGTTTAAAGGGTTGGGCGCCTATCAGCCGATTGGTAGCGCGAGGTCCCGGCCCCTCTCGCGTCTCATTGAAGTACGAGTCTTTGATTCAAACCATGGGCCTGTTGTTGGATGGGCGGCCGGATTCTTAATGGGTGTGATGAGCCGTGCGGGGCCCTGGGCTTCGGCTCGTTGAAGTGAGCGAGGGAAAACCAGGATGGTTGATCGAGGGTCTCGGCCCAATCTTGATGTACGCAACGCGCTAGAACGTCTTAACTGGGATGATCTGAGGCTATTTTTGACGGTAGCGAGGTATTCGAGTCTCGATCAGAGTGCACAACAACTGCGCCTTGACCCCACCACTTTGGGCCGAAGAGTTCGTCGCTTGGAGCGCTCGCTCGACGTCAGTCTGCTCGAACGGAGTAGGAAAGGACATCGGCTGACCCCAACAGGAGAGGCGATGCTCGCACACCTCGAAGAGGTTGAACACCAAGTCTTGGATTTGGTCGAATCGATCTCAGGTGAAGCTAAACGTGTGCAGGGGGTTGTTCGTCTGAGTGTCACGGAGGCCTTCGGCAATGTGGTGATTGCGCCCGCGCTGGGAACACTGTTTGCTCGGCATCCGGATCTAAAAATTGAGCTGGTCGCCAGTACGGGTCTGCTTAGTGTGTCAAAGCGTGAGGCAGACCTGGCGGTGCTCTTATCACGGCCTAGCCGGGGACGTTTAAAGGTTCAAAAGCTCACAGACTATTCCCTTCAGCTCTATGCGACGCCGACGTATTTGAATAAGTTTCCCAAAATTCACACGCCCGAGGACCTCAGGCAACACACGCTGATAGGGTATGTTGACGATTTGATTTACTCCCCTCGCCTGCGTTATTTCGATGAGGTGGCGCCCGGACTTTCGCCGGCTTTGACCAGTTCGAGCTTATTAGCTCAAAAGCAGCTTGCCACAGCCGATTGCGGCATTGCCGTGTTGCCAAAGTTCGTCGGGGACCCAGAGCCTAGACTGCGCTTGGTCCTACCTAAAGCCGTGCACATCACGCGTAGCTTCTATCTCGCAGTGCATGAAGACCTTTTTGATCACGCACGGATCCAGGTGGTCGTCGAATTTCTTCAGGAGCTGATCGCGAACGCTGACCTTTAGCCTAGTGATGCGCTGTCTTTAACAAGTGCGCCGCGCCCGCGGTGCCATTGATCGATGGGGCTGCCCCAAAAAGTTTCTCTTTCATGGTGCCGTACACACGACGATTCTTGCCTAGCGGGGCCAGCTGAGCGGCCCGCGCCAGACATGCAGCGTCTAATTGCTCTAGCGGTAAAGCGTCCTCGACAATTCCTGCGGCCATGGCATCAGGCCCTCGCCACCGATGGGCGAGCTGCACGGTTTTAAAAAACGTGTTGGCCGGCAGTTTGTGACGAAACAAAGCAAGCTCGGGATCAGGGATCACCATGCCGATTTCGACCTCATTCGCGCACAGGTAGCCCCGGTCTTCGCGCATCAATCGCAGATCGTGACAAAGGGCGAGCATGAAACCGGCACCAAAGGCATGGCCCCCGATGGCGCAGAGGGTCGGCATGGGGAAGGTGATGACCCGTCCCATCAGCGACATGAATTCAGAACCAAATGCGGCGCGGTCACCGCCAACGTGGTCGCCTTCACTGGCTCGCCACTCAAGATCAAGACCGTTGGAGAAGAACTTCGGATCGCTCGATCGAGTCACCAGCGCGTTGATGGCTGCATTCGCCTCTATCTCATCAAGCGCAGCGGCAAACGCTCGGACGAAAGTGGTGTTCCATCGGTTCTCACCAGCATCCATCGTCAGAATGGCAATGTCATCTTGGTACTCTGTTTGAATCATTGGGTTTCTTCCTTCATGCTGGGGGAAGGAGTATTGCCCATGCCGTACTAGATGACCACCTGCAGTCGTCGGCCTTTTTGGGCTTTTTTGATTTTTGGGGAGTGCACATGGGTAGGCCGATGGTCGTCGTCAGTGCTCGGGCCGATCAGGATGGAACAGCTAACCGAAGAAGAAGTCAAAGCGAGTTTTGAACCGGGTGCCGAGCTGTGGTTGCCGAATTTCGATCGTTTCGAGTGGGCGCATCGCGATTTCTTATCATGGGTGCATCCCTCTGGACACTTGGGTTATCTGGTCACTCGGTCGCCTAACGACGGTTGTTTGCATGGTGTTGTGTTAAGACGGCACGAGCGCAAACCTCGTGCTGCGCGGCTGGATATGTGCAGTATTTGTCATCACGTGCACGCCATGGGCGGTGCTGCGATGTTCACGCTGACCGAAAAGGGCAGCGGGGGGCGCCGCACCTTCTCTAACGTCATCTGTGGCGATTTAGGATGTTCGCTCCGGATTCGAGACATGGTCACACCAAAGAGTTTTATGCAGGAAAATATTTATCTAGAAGCCAAGATCTGGCGTATCCTCCAGCATCTACACAAGTGGCTCACGCGCGCAAAATATCTATGAGGTTTTGGGCTGACGCGAGAGGGGCTTGAATAGACGGCGACGTTTTTTATCCGTACATCGCCCGCGCGTCATGAGATCATTGCCCTGCCTTGAGGGGGTGCGCGGTGGTCAGTGCTCGTTGTGCCACGTTCAAGTCTCGAGCGCTGTCATCAAGAACCGTCTTGGCATTCGTTTAGCGTGGGGCGAGTCAAAGAAATGAAGGCCGCATATGGCCGTTGTTCCGGTTAGGGTTTTGATGACTTTCAACCCTCGATCTAACCGTAAAGCCCAAGCGCAGAGGGCGGTGAGGGCAGGCTTCTCCCAAGCGTAGAGATAAAGCAAGTCAGCAACATCGATTAAGAAGGAGTCCACTTGAGGGTAGCTGAACCAACCGGCAGATTGCGTCGCTTGTTTTTCCCAGGCGGTCGCTGGTTCTATGGTTGGAATATCGTCGCCGCGGCGGGTGGCTTGCAAATGCTGGCCGGCATGTTGTGGATGCAATCGTATGGCGCCTATGTCGTGTTATTGCAGGAAGAATTTGGGTGGAGTAAGACTTTGATTGCTGCGGCCTTCGCGCTGACCAGAATCGAAAGTGGCATTCTGGGCCCGATTCAAGGATGGTTGGTCGATCGCTACGGTCCCAAGCTCATTCTGAGCATCGGCACTTGCATGTTCGGCTTGGGCTTTATGTGGTTTTCGCGTGTGGATTCCCTTCTCGAATTCTATTTGGCGTTTGGATTCATTGCGGTGGGATCGAGCCTCGGTGGATTCGCGACGGTGATGGTTGCCATTGTTAATTGGTTTAACCGACATCGGTCGAAAGCTGTCGCCTGGTCGCAATTGGGCTACTCCGTGGGCGGTATGGCGGTCCCACTGGTCGTGCTGGCACTCGAAGCTTGGGGCTGGCGAGCGACCGCTTTTCTCTCGGGTGTCGTGGTGTTGATCTTAGGGTTGCCCATGGCGCAAGTGGTGCGCCATCGGCCGGGGCCGTTCGGTGAACTGCCCGATGGTGAGGTCATTTCCGAAAGTGAAGGCCCAAAGCAGGTGGTTGCGCGAGATCTCTCGGCACGCCAGGCCATGGCGACGTCAGCTTTTTGGTTGATCAGTTTTGGCCATGCATCGGCCCTGCTGACCGTGTCCGCGATGATGGTCCATCTCGTTGCCCATCTTTCGGAAGGGTTGGGTTACTCGTTGGCGGCCGCTGCGGTCATGGTGACGGTCGTTACGGGCAGTCAAATGGTCGGTCAACTTTTGGGGGGCTACCTGGGTGATCGCTTCGACAAGCGTTACTTGAGTGTCGCTTGTATGGCGGCACATGCAGGCGCCCTGGTGGGCATGGCCTACGCAAGTGAAACCTGGCAGGTGGTCTTCTATGCTGTTACGCACGGGTTGGCCTGGGGCATTCGAGGACCGCTCATGGTGGCGCTTCGCGCAGATTATTTTGGTGCCGCAGCCTTCGGGACCATCATGGGATTTTCTTCATTGATCGTAATGCTTGGCATGTCGCTAGGGCCCATCATCGCTGGGTTGATGGCTGACGCGTCAGGTAATTATGAAAGCGGTTTCACGGTGTTGGCCGCGGCTGCCTTTTTGGGAGGGTTTTGTTTCCTGTTTGCTAAACCGCCAGAGAGATCCTGACGGCCGAAGGTCTAATGGAAGTTACTCTCCAGGGTGCCAATCAGATTCGGACAGCGCGAGCGCTGATCGCACGCTTTGACCGAATGCAGCATCAGGGTCGTCGATCGGGATTCCGGTGGCTGAAGCGATACGGACCATTCTTTGAAAGTTGGCGGCAACGCCAATCGCTTCGATGATGCCATGATCGCCTAAAACGCGCTGGGCGCGATCACGAGCGGTGCTCAAGGCGAGATCGTCTCGGGTCATGAACGCATCGGCTAGATCAATCAACACTTGAGCATGAGAAATCGCCTGTAGCCCTTCTGCTTTCCCCGTCCGAATACCCAGCAGATCAACATCGAGATTAGATTGAGAGACGCTTACCCGAAGCATCGAGGCATGGGAGCTGGTTCAGTAGAGACACTGGTTCAGGGCAGACACCCGTCCAGCAATCAGCTCCATTTGCATTCGGTTCAGCTGTCGATTTGGCGGCTGGACCATTTCGGCCATGCCTGCAAGGGAGAGATACATGACAGCCGAAAGACTTTGCCAGCATCGGACAGCGTTAGGCACTGCCGACAAAGCGCGGAGCACATTCGCGCCGCGATTGCCCGGCCAGAGATCGGCCTCTGCAGGCTGGACTTGGTCTCTCGGAATCATTGGGACCCAGGTCGTCTCAGATTCTAAAAAATCCGGTAAATAGCCGTCGGGCGCGCCATCGACTGGATCTGGCCACGCGGGCTCCGGCAGTGCCAGTCCTCGGTAGAATTCATCAATACTGAATTGGCAAACCACAATGCCGAGCAACTCAATGTAGGCATAAATTGGACCCAAGCTGCCCTCGAGGCGCTCGATATCGGAGGGTCCGATTCTATTTTGATCATTCACGATCCGATGGATCATCACTTCGACGTCGCGCGGCAGAAGCGTGCAACAACGGTGTTGCTCATCGAGCGAGCGTGCAGAGAGGTGGTCCTTGAACGCGGTGCATGCCTCGCACTGGGTGGCTTGACGGGTCGCCCGAGCGATCTCGATGCGAGTGGCGCCAGTCAGCCATTGGCCTGGCTGGCTCAACCATAGACGATAGGCCGAGAAGGCGTGATCGATATCGGGTCGTAACTGAAACACAAAGTGTGGATCCATGGGCGCTCGCTCGATCGAAGTCTTGGCTCTCGCGTTTATCCTAACAAGGCACCCGTCCGTTGAGGAAGATCGCAGGAGGCTCTGCCGGCGCTATCAAGCACCACACATCCATGACCCCAGTTTCCCATGGTGAATCTGATCGAGCGGTGATCGTTGTGCGATGGAGTCCGAAAAGTCCCTGTGCTAGCGTATTCGTTGGTGAAGAGGTCTGGGCGTATTGATCGTAATGAATAGGGTGGTGCCGTGAGCAAAAAAAACGCACTGCGGTTGGGGGGTATCTCAGCGCTAGATGAGTCCATTGTCGCGAACCTGAGCTTGGCCATGAATGAGGAGCAGC
>JALRJG010000073.1 GCA_023261215.1 Pseudomonadales bacterium
GAGGATTGATCCCATGGCCTGAGTCCTTGATATCAATCTCGATCTCGTTTGCTCGAGAGCGAACGGATAGCGCAATGATGCCTGGTCCCGAAATCGCATCTCTGGCGTTGATGATGAGGTTGAGAAGGATGTTTCGCAACGTGCTTTCGGGCATGTCCGTCGATGGTGGGCGGCTTTCTGTTGGGGCCTGATAATCAAGTGTGACGCGATCAGGCAGGGCGTGGCGAAAGAGAGGCAGACTTTTTCGAATGGCCAGATCGATGTCGATCAATTCATTTGAGCGGGTGCTCACTTTGCCAAAGGCGAGCAGTTCTCGCGTCATCGATTGGCTATCCACGACACTTTGTTCGAGTAATCTTGCCGCGTCACTCGCAGGCGCCTGAGAGCGCACGTGTTGTATCTGTGATCGCGCAACGGTGAGCAAGTTGCCAAGATCATGAGCGAGCCCTAAAGCCGCGTCGCCAGCCGAAACTCTTGATTCCAAATGTTCCACTTTCGACTCGAGTTCTGCGATACGTGACTTCAGCAGTGCGTCGTCAGAGCGATCCTCGAAAACAGCCAGGCCTAAAAGACGATCGTCGAGTTCGATAACTCGAGCCCACAACTTGAGATCGGTCGATGGGATGCCTTGGTTGAGTGAGCTAGCGGTCGGGTTGGGTTTCGAGCCTCTGTCGATCGGTAGGCGAATCGGTAAGCCATCAATGACGGGTCGTTTCGAAAAGTCCCGGTAAAAGCTGTCGAGCTGTCGATTGATCAGCGCTGGGCTCAGCAAGGTCTTGAGAGAATGTTTGACCTCTGATCCATAAAGGTTGAACACCTTCCTGAATCCAACGTTCGACCACTTAATGTCACCCTGATCGTCGAAGACGCAGGCTCCCCCCGAAAAAACGCTTTCCTTAATGAGCGTATTAACCAAGATCTCAGGTACCTGCCGTCGGCGGTCCTTCTGGGTGATGGGCCATACGAGGCCCAGGGTTTCGTCGGCTGTGAGCCATTCGATGACGTACTGGGCGGACAAGGACGTAGGCTGATCGGTCTTGGTCGAGCGCTGAAGCGGTGTTCCTCTGCTTTCGCTCGCGCCAAGGATCTGAACGCGTTCCTCCGAAATCGAACCGGCGAGCCAAGCTTGGAAACGCTGAGCGTCAATCCTGATCCCTACCAAGTGATCATCGTTTTCCTGAGACAGAATCCCACCCGACGACTCAAGGTCATTCAGAAGGTCAATCCAAGAGACTGGGCATTGAATTGAAACGTCAGAGCCCAAGGGTTGGATCAAACCCGACTTCGAGCGACTCAGCAAGGCGGTTGCGATGTGCGCTTGGATCCCTCTTTGTTCAGCTTCGGTTCGAAGCCTCGAATTGGTCACCAGCATGGTTCGCCCCAAAGCTCGCAGGGCGTGATGAAGTTGGCGTACTTGGAGTCCGAGCCGATAGCGAGAAAATGGCGCAGATAATTTTGTTGCAAGCGAGGCAGCGAACTTGGCCGGCAGGGCGGGGCACCGAAGGTCAAAGTCTGCAAAGTGGCTGTGATAAGAGACTCGGATTTTGGTTTGAGGCTGTCCGGTTTCTCGAGCGAAAGCCTCGAGTTCTGATTCAATCATCTTGATGAAAGGAAACGCCAGACGCTCATTCTCCAGCGCGTTGACCTGGCAACGAAGCTGATACTGAGAGTGGGCAATCACGTTGACCGTCAAGCGAGCATCTTCGAAACAGAGCCCCGCATCTCCCAGAAGTTCAATAAAAAAGCGAAAGGGCATGTCTTCGAGTCTGGCGAGATCGACCCAATGGCGCATGCCTGGCTGCGTCCAAAGGGATTGGCAAGCGGTGGAAAATTCTGGTTGGGGCAGGCGAGAGAAAATGTCACCGAGGATATGGTTGAAATCCCGCCAGGACAGAATGTCAGTTGATGTTTCTGAATCTCGGAGGTCGCGGGCACGCACGCGGGTTCCACGCAGCAGGGTGTTTTCTTCAAAACCTCGCGCGGTGCAGAATTGAATGAGATTGAGAACGCGCTGCTCATTGATTCTCATTCAGCGATTTTCTCTAATCGTTAAGCAAAGTCAAGGCGATGTAAATTCACTCGCGTTGCCGCGCACGGTCCAAGGCAGCTTGCCAGGCCTCAGGAAATTTCTGATGAGCCGACTCACAGCTTGTCGCCGTATGGGCGTAAATGCCGCGTCGTTTGCGCTCGAACCAATGGTCGTGGTTATCAATCAAGATTCGACCCACCGTGCTCGGAGCGCCAAGCTCGCGCAACTTGCTTGGCGAACATTCGCCGTGTATCTCGAGTAACGCCAAAGTGATGAGTACATTTTCTCGGTAAGCGGTGACCAGCGGGATAATGCTGACTTGACCGCCCACCGCTTGGTCAGACTGTCGTGTGGCGAATTCTTTGAGGATCGCGCTGCGTAGCCGCTTATCTTTAGGGCCACCGCGCGGCTGAGGCTTAGCGACCAGTGCCTCTTTAATCGTGGTACCGAGTCGAGATTCTCTAATCCATAAAAGTCCTATGCCCAGTCTCCTAAGGAGGCCCAGAAATTGCCGCCTCTGCGTTGACTTCACAGCATCAAAAGGCAGTGCGGCATACACATAGTCGGCACAACGTGCTCGTGCAGTCAGTTGATAGATCAGCTTTAAGCTGGGCTTTAATTTCAGCTCGATAACCGTGAGCCCGCCGTCCCGAACGGCGATCACATCGCATGATTTCACTTCAGCCATGACGGCGTAGTTAGCCGAGATAAACCAGGCGGCCACCGGCGCGTACAGTTCGCTCTCTTGCTCAGCCATACCGCTCGGTGACTAACTCTCTGAACCCGTCGAGTCGATAATTGCTCATGAGCAACAAATGAGTCATGGGGCTTTCTTGATGTCGCTCGCGATCGATGAAGTCCATCAGGGCGCCTGCCGAGCGGATGATGACTGAATGAGGGGCCAAGCTGAGCGACTCAGTATCAAAGTGGACATCTCGCGGGATAAACCAGATGACTTGATCAGCCTCCGAGACAGAGGATCCGAGTGTTCTTGCGTGTTCGCCCTGCCTCATGGTGTACGAGCCCAGCTCAACCACTGCAATAATGGGCTCGCGACCTACTTTTGCCCGTAGGCCACTCAACGTGGTTTTGATTGCCGTTGGATGATGAGCAAAATCGTCATAAACCTTGAGATGCTCAGTCTCACAAATGAGTTCCATACGGCGTTTGACGCCCTGGAATTTCGACAATGCGTCAATGGCCACGGGAATCGGCACACCGGCATGTCGGGCGGCAGCGATCGCGGCGAGTGCGTTTTTTGCATTGTGTCGTCCGGTCAGTTGCCACTGAACTTCGCCATAGTTCCTATTCGAGTCAAAGACTTCAAAGCGTGAGGCATCTGACCGTAGCAGGTGTGCTTTGAGGTCGGTTTGACCTGGATCTTCTCCCAGCGCGAAGTTCAAGCAAGGGGTCCAGCACCCCATACCGAGCACCTCATCGATGGCCTGATCAAGGCTCGGTCGGATGATCAAACCATGATCCGGCACAAGACGAACCAACTGATGAAACTGTTTCTGAATCGAGGCTAAGTCTGGGTAGATATCCGCATGATCAAATTCCAAATTGTTGATGATTAATGTCTGCGGCGCGTAGTGTTGGAATTTGGCGCGGCGATCAAAGTACGAGGTATCGTACTCATCGGCCTCGATCACAAAGAAGGTGCCGCCACCGAGCTGAGCAGAGGGTCCCAGACCCAAGGGTACACCACCAATTAAATAGCCGGGCTCGAGTCCCGCCTCGATGAGAATGAATGCCAGCATGGATGCCGTCGTCGTTTTCCCATGGGTGCCGCTCACGGCCAGTACCCATTGCCCCTGTAGCACATTTCGGCCAAGAAACTCGGCGCCCGAGCAAAAGGGTTTGCGGCTGCGTAGTAGCGCCTCGACCGCGGCATTGCCGCGACCCAGCCCGGCGTTGCCCAAAATGACCAGATCGGCAGTGCTCGGAATACTTTTTTCAGAGTATGGGCTTTGCAGCGGGATGCAGGCTTCCTCGAGTTGGGTGCTCATGGGCGGGTAGACCTGCTCGTCGGAGCCTGTCACTTGATGCCCCATGGCTTTGGCCAGCAAAGCGATGCTACCCATGAGTGTGCCGCATGCCCCTAAGACGTGAATGTGCATTTAAAGTTCGCCAACCCAGTGGAGGCTTGCGAGCGTGCTGAGCAGTTCGGTCACGAAGATAAGAATGGCGCCTTGGGCTAGGCTAAGGCGCGCGACTTTTGCCAGGATATTGCCACCGATCAATAACCACCAGGCGAGCCAAATCCAGGTCAGCGAGTCTGCTACTGCTCGCAGCCATTCGAGCTCACTCTTCAGCAGGATGAGATTCACCGGCAAGAGTATTAAGGTCATGAGCGCGCTCGTGCCAAGCAAACTACCCACCGCTCTGGTGTAGTGTTGATGTGCACCTTTGAATCGAAGGATGCCGTAGAGCAACGTTAACTGGACGAAGAGGCCAACACTCAGAATCAGAACGACTTCAGCAGATGTCCGAGTAGGGTAGTTAATGATGCCTGCACAAAGCGCAACCAGAGCGTAGGACGAAAAAAGGACAGCCAAGACCACCGTACGTTCTGGAAGATGCATGGGGTCTGCTTTGAGCAAACACAGACGCCAAAAATAAGAAAAAATGATGTGCACGATGGCGGAACCGCTGGCTTCGAGTCATGTTCTTTCAAAGTGCCGTGAGGATCAAGCCGCACGGGCGTCAGTTCGAATTGATTCTGTTGGTTCGGCCTCGAGCGGTTGATAGCCAGTATCGATTTGGCGAACAGCTCGCAGTTTGCCCAGTAAAGCAAGACTAAGCAGCGCGAGAATCGCACCGCTCATCATCAAGCCTGCGTGAACACCATAGTGCTCAGCCACATAACCCACGGGTAAAACGCCAAGCGGCATTAAGCCATGAGACATCAAATCGATGCTCATGACGCGACCCCGCATCCTTTGGCTGACTTGTAGTTGCACGAGACTGCGGTTCATCGACATGTTGATGGCCGAGACGAATCCAACAAAGCAGATTGCAACAAAAGCGGCTTCGAATGCGCTTGTAAGGCCAAAAACGAATACGCCAACCCCCCAAAGCGTATTGGTCGCAAATAACCATAGGCCTTTATGCCTGAGCGAACTCAGCTTGGCGAGCACCAGCGAACCCGCAATCGCGCCGACACCCATGCCCGTCATGAGCAACCCGAGGCTATCGGGCCCTGCAAGCAAAATGTCGGTGTTGAAAGCGGGCAGCAGCGTCATAATGCTGAGCCCAAAAAGAAAAGGCAAAATCGAGAGTAAAATAAGCCCACCGACGATATTGGACTGCACCACGTAACGCAGCCCCTCGACGGTGTCTTGGAGCGGAGAACTCGTCGATTTCTCTGAAGGTCGACCGTTGTGTTTGATCAGCAGCACGCTGACACCGGAGAATCCGTAAAGAACCGAGAGAATGATGTACACCCAGCCGACGCCATAAGTTGACGTGGTATCGCCCCCAGCGATCATCGCAATCATGAAGCCTGCGAGTGCGGGTCCGAGTATCCTTGAGAGGTTCCACGCGGCGGTATTGAAGGCCATGGCATTAAAGATGAGACGCTCGCCAACAATTTCCGGTATCAATGCGGTCCGAGCTGGAATTGACAGCGCCATAATGGTGCCGTTTAGAAAGCCGATTGCCATAAAGTGCCAAAAGGTAACCTGCCCGGAAAAAATCACCATGGCGAGATAAAGGCTTGCAACGCCATTGATTAGGGGCGAGATGCCAATAACCGGTTTCTTGGGGACCCGATCGGCGAGCACCCCTCCAATCAGCGAAAACACCACCTGCGGAAGCATGAAGCTGAGCGTGACCCAGGTCAGTTGTAACGGCGAGGACGTCATCTCATAGACCAGCCAACCTTGAGCGACCTGTTGCATGTTCATGGCAAAAGCCGATCCGAGCATGCCGACCCACAGGTAGAGGTAATCTCGAACCTTCAGCGCGGCAAACAGCCGATTATCCCTGGATGCCAGATGTTGTTGGGGCGGTTGGCTCAAGACTCTGGGTGCTCTTGATCGGCGCTGCTTCAGAGCGTCGATTGGATGGGAAAACGAGAATGTCATGTTTGGGCGAGAGGGCGCTGGCGACCCAGGCACTTCTCCCGCCCTGGGGATGGGTTTAGTCCGGCAGACCCAGCACGCGTTTGGCAATGATATTCATTTGAACTTCATTCGTGCCACCGTAGATCGTGACCGCGCGTGAGTTAAGCCATCCTCGAGTGGACTCGATTTCGTGATCCGAAAAACCATCGCCTTCCCAACCTAGGCCTTGATGGCCCATCAGCTCAGACTTCAGTTCAGCGCCATCTCGCGCAAGACTCGAACCCACAAGCTTAAAGATGGACGTCGTTGCCCCAGGCGTGGTGCCGGATTGGTTTTCTTGCACAACGCGTTTGGTCGTCAGCTGGAACGCACGCTCTGTCATGGTGTGTTTAAGCACTTTGTCTCGAGCCTCGGAATCACTGAGTCGACCTGCCTGCGTGCCGATGTAGGCTTTTGCCGTCTCAACCATCGGATTCGACTTCGATTCTTTCTTGCGGTTTGCAGCGCCAGAGAGACCGCCAATGCCGGAACGCTCGAACTGTAGAAGGCGCTTGCCAATGCTCCAGCCTCGGTTCAGCTCGCCCACCAGGTCTTCTCGCTTTGCGATCGCGTTGTCAAGAAACGTTTCGCAAAAGGGCGAAGAACCAGAAATCAGGCGAATGGGTTTAACCGTGACGCCATCTTGGTGCATATCCAGTAATACAAAGCTAATACCTTCATGCTTCGAGGCGTTGGCATCGGTTCTCACCAAAGCGAACATCCAATCGGCGTACTGCGCGCCAGATGTCCAGATTTTTTGACCGTTGATCACGAAGTGATCGCCTTCCAGGACGGCTCGGGTTTGTAGTGCCGCGAGATCTGAGCCAGCCCCGGGCTCACTGTAGCCTTGGCACCACCGAATGGTGCCATCGCAAATACTGGGCAAGTGCCGCTGTTTTTGCTCCTCGGTACCGAATTCCAACAATGTGGGTCCGATCATGGTGAGGCCCATCCCGCTTGATGCGGCTGTTGCCTTGATTCGCTGCATCTCCTGAGAGAGCACCACGGCCTCCTCACGAGACAAGCCGCCACCGCCATATTCCTTTGGCCACATGGGTGCGATCCAGCCCCTGGCAGCCATGCGCTCGCGCCAGAGATCGGCGGCTTCAGTGCTGTAAATTTTGTGTGCTTCTTCCCAATGGAAGGAAAGTGCTCGCATTTCCTTGGGGCAGTTTTCCTCGAGCCACTCGCGGGTTTCGGCTCGGAAGGTCTCAAGATCTGACACGAAAATCTCCTGAGGATGATGAGTGATGACCGCGTATTGTCCTCTTTCTCAGCGTAGAGTCCAGTCCATCGATGCATCATTGACGAGTGCTATAATTGACTATCACGGGCGCATTTTTGAGCCAATCGACTGAGCAGTTAGCCCGCTTGGACGTAGAAGTGGCTGTAGAAAGCGTTGTGATGATCACCTACGGCAAGCACGCATTCTCTATTTTGGAGAAGTCGCGCCAGTCGCTGGAGTTTTCGGCGAGACAGAGGCGTTGGTCTGGATCTCAGAAGATTGAGTGTTCGAGGCTTTAGCGGGCGTCT
>JALRJG010000074.1 GCA_023261215.1 Pseudomonadales bacterium
AATCGCGACAAAACCTGCGACAGGCATTAACGCCTCGATGCACAGCGAACACCGAGCATCGCGCTGTAACTGCTTACACCACACCCGGTGATCTGTTCCGGTCAACCAGAAGGTACCCTCGTCATACAACCACCAAACTGGCACCGTGTAGGGTAATCCGTTCGCCCTGATCGAAGCCAAAACACCAATGTGGGGCTGCTCCAGAAAGTCACGTTTCGTCGCCTCATCCATCCTGGGCATCGTGGATTCCCTCTTAATCTTCAATGATTCGCCGCGACGCTTGGTTCCATCGACCAGCACATGCCGCGATCACGGTCGATCTTCTCAATAGCTCAAAAGACGCGCTTACTCGACGTGGGCGATCAACCTGCGCGATCAGTCGACGCTTGAATTCCGCGCTTCGCAACTATTCAAACCCTAGCCGTCGAGACCGCTTCCACACGACAAGACGATCTCCCAAGCCATCAACGATTGCCATTCGTGAATACAGTTAGGCTACGGGACTTGCACCCCTGCGGCCTAAGTTCTTGTTTAGATTTCAAACACAACATCGCCTATAGCAACACGCTGAAAAGCCCCGTCATCTTGCCAGCGAGTCAGGCCCCATTTCTTGCTTAAGCGACCTCGTATCGATCAATCACGGCTCGAACCAATCCACTGCGGACGATGTCATCTCGAGTGAATGCATGCACTTTCACCTGCGGCAAATCACTCAGACGATCAATGGCATCGGCCAAGCCATTGGCACCGCGCAAGTCACTCTGCTGAACATCCCCGTTGATGACGACCGTGCAATCCGTTCCGATTCGCGTCAGGAACATTTTCATCTGTTGAATCGTGGTGTTTTGGGCCTCATCGAGAATGACAAAGGTTCCTGGCCCAAAGGTGCGTCCGCGCATATAGGCAAGGGGCGCCGCGACAATCCGTCCGTGACGAAGGTAATAATCCACCGCGCCACGGCCCAAACGTTCATCCAAAATTTCTCTGAATGCTTCGATGTAAACGCCAAATTTTTCATCGATATCGCCTGGCAAGAAACCTAAATTCTCTCCCGCTTCGACTGCCGGGCGAGTCAGCAGAATGCGGTCGATCGTGCCTTTTTTTAATCCGTCTGCAGCGAGACCCGCTGCACAATAACTCTTGCCTGTGCCCGCAGGACCCACACCAAACGTTAACGCATGGGTCTGGATCGCCCTCATGTACGCTGATTGGCTCTCCGTTTTCGCCGTCAGCGGCGCAATTCGGGTGTCTCGGTTGCAGTGCAGCCTTAAGTCATATTCGGGCCAGCACGAATCCCTCAAAAACTGTGACGTAAACGCCCCTTCTCTTTCATCCCCCTGCTTTCGCTTTGACTTCTTACCGTTCATTTTGATGTACAGGTTCTTTACCGAACGTCGGGATTTAGCGGTCATACAAATAACACCTCGCTGCAAAAAAAATCGATTCGAAACGCCCCGCAACTCGAAGTCGGTAAGGCGGTTCGTTTGGGAGATTGAATGGGAGTCCACGCAAAAAGAAGTGAAGACGTGCGGTGGCGTGGGTAGATATTTTGGGCGCAGGCGCCAGCATCAGGGTCGAATTCACCAACTAAAGACCGAGTGGATACTGACATTCAGCCCCTAAACAAAGAAGGAACAATGGCTTCGATATTAGCAAGGGTGCCAGTTCTTGCAATACCCTAGAGGCCGATTGGGGTCAGTTCTTGAAACCTTCAGGAATGTCTAAAGATTTCTCCATGATTAAGCGTCGATACCCGGCCTGGCAGGGCCTATGGTGCAGAAGCACCCAGCTCGTGGTCTGGTCGCGCGATCACCCACAACACATCATTTTCCTCTCGGACATGAGGGAGCGGTCGCAGACGGCACCGGGCCGTCTCCGGCTCAAGGCATTCGCCGCTGGTCTTATCGAACCGATACCCATGCCATGGGCAGCGGACTTCATTAGGTGCATCCTCAACCGTCTGAAGAGGGCCCAGCAAATGCGGGCAGATCTTTGGCGTGAGCGTCCAATGGGACGTCATTGAGAGTTCATAAGTCTGGCGATTGAACTCAAAGGTGAGCGGCAGCTGATTTCGAAGCTGAGCGACCGGCCCCAGCTCAAGCCGCTGCGTCCGCGAACGATGCGCATCGAGCTGTCGCTGACGCTCCCGCATCATGGCCTCGTCTTCATCCCATAAGATTGAGTAGAGCCTGCGCATCGATTCACCTAAGCTCGACACTTTCTCCGCTGGAACATCGCTCAAGTAAAAGGACACTTCGATGTCCGTCGCGTGAGACGCGACAGCCTTGAGCCGCGTCCAAATTTCACTGCGCTGAAGACCACCCGCGTAGCTTCGAGCAACATACTGATCTTGATCTACGCACAGCTCGATGTGACTCGAATGCTCTGGGCTCGACCAAACACGCCATCCCCAGGAACCCGCTTCATCCAATTCGCAGTAATCAAAAGAGGTTTCGTGAAGGTAGGGAAGATGCTCCCAGTCGAGTACATTCTCCCAGACTCGTTCGATGGACGCTTCGATGCGACGTTCTAGCTGGCCAACTCTCGTGAGCGTAAGTTCATTCGGGTTTAACGTGAGCGATTGGTTTTGAAGCGCGGGCATTTGAAGAGTCTACCCTAATACCCCTTCCGCGCCATTCACGTTCACGAAATAGCCAGGTACCCTTCTCTATAATCGCTCAGGCAACCCATCAGGAGGCACGATCAATGACAGAACACTTGGGCCTTCATTTACTGGAACACCCGCTCTCACCTTATGTGCAAAAGGTGAAGCTCGCACTGCATTTCAAGGGCCTTCCTTTCACAAGCGCCTACCCGATGACAGACGCTGAGATCGCCGAGGACTTTGCTCTGAGCCCCCGAGGCGAAGTACCGCTGCTTAAACATCGCGATTTGGCGCTCTACGATTCGCGCGTCATCTGCACCTACATTGACGAGACTTGGCCAGAGCCTGCGCTCATGCCCAAGAGCCCCTATGCCCGGGCACAAATTCGCTGGATTGAGGACGCGATGGACACGCATTTTGAGGCCAACACGTGGGGTCTTGCGGAAGTCACAATCTTTCGCCGGGCAACCGGCGACCTGGCTGATCGCTTGACCCGTCATGCACAGCAACAAATTTTGAATTGGTTTCAATGGCTTGACCAACGACTATCTGATGGCGGGTGGTTTAACGGCCCAAGCTACGGTTGGGGCGATATGTGTGTGGTGCCGTTTGTTAATGGCGCGGCCCGCTTTGATCTTCACCCTAAGGCTGGGACTCCGCTCGCCGCGTGGCTCCGTCGCGTCAATGAGATCGACGCCGTCCGATTGACCCAATCGGCAGCGGCCGAGGCTGAGCTTGACCCACTGACTATGCAAGCCGCGTTAACATCGGGTTTCAAGCGAGAGTACCGAGATCATCGATTAGAGTGGATGATTCGAGCAGGCGGCATCGACGTGGTTGCCCAAGGACTCTCCAACAACAATATTCGTTTCAATGGGAGCTTTTCTTGAACTCAATCATTTTGCACCACTACCCGCCGAGCTTATTCTCGGAAAAAGTCAGGGCCCTACTCGGTTACCTTCAACTTGATTGGCAGTCAGTCATCATTCCCCCGATCATGCCCCGGCCGCATTTAATGCCGCTCTCCGGCGGCTATCGAAAAACGCCTATCATGCAAATCGGGGCGAATATCTACTGTGATACCGAGATTATTTGTCGAAAACTGAACAGCTTGAGCGATAAACCCGATCTCTACGCTGCCGGATTTAATGCGGAGCGTGTTGCCCGGTGGGCCGACACAGAATTATTCCGCACGACGGTGGCACTTAATTTCAGACCAGAAGCGATCGCGGCACAAATGAGTCAGATGTCCTCAGCTGATCTCGAGGCTTTTCAGAAGGATCGTGCCGAGCTCTCGGGGGGCAGCGCGATCGTGGCCGTCGATCCAACATCCGCTGAAACCCATTTCAAATCGTTAATGGATCAGCTGGCTCGTTCTCTCACTACGCCCTTCTTGTTCGGTGACCTGCCCAGCATTGCGGATTTCAGCGTCTATCACTGCCTGTGGTTCGTGGCAGGCAATACCGCCAACGCTCACCTCATGGATCCTTGGCCGCCAGTCATCGACTTCATGGCTCGCATGCGTGAAATGGGGCACGGCCAGTTCAAGGAGATCTCAGCCGAAGCCGCCTTGGAGATTGGCTGTCAGTCCCGTCCCAGCTTGTCTGATGAGCCCCGAGTCGATCCGACCTTCGCCGGCAAGCTGACCCCAGGCATCGTCGTTGGCGTTTCGCCAAATGATTATGGCCGGACGCCCGTGGTTGGTGTCTTACACACTTGGACAGAGAATGAAATCATCATTCTAAGAGACGACGCGCTGGCAAGTGAGATCGCAGTGCACTTTCCCAACATTGGCTTTGAAGTGCAGACCGTCGATCTCTGAGCCCCGAGAGGCCTGGCATTAAAGCAGGGTACGAGCTTGAGTTCGCGGATCAGGCAGCGGTTATCTCGTTGACGCACCTGAGCACTTCCGTCTGAAACACTTTGCCTCGCTCATTCACAATGTCGAGCACATGGAGCGACGTCGGCACAAACGCAAACCCGATCTGATGTTCTGGGTGCCATTGGAAGATTGAGCCTCCAAGGCCCATCCAACCATAGAACCCCTCTCGGCCAACATTCAGCCCCTTCTCCACGGACCCCATGTCGGATAGATGACCAAAGCGCGCGACGCCTCCCTGACTGAATGTGGTGCGCATCCCCATATCTTCCGTCTTCAGCTCCGCATGAAGCGCTTGCCAGGCATCGCTCGAAAGATAAGCTCGACCCTCAAAGGAACCGCCGGCGGCCAGCATGGCCGCGAGTTTCGCGTAGCCCCGTGCTGATCCGTGCGAATTCGCCGAGCAGGTCTCGCCTTGGGCAATGGCATCATCGTTAAAGGACTCGATTCCCGTCATGCCTAAAATGGGTACGGGTAATTTGCGATCAGCCCCTGCACGCATCCGTCGCACCATGGGCGCCAAATTACGCACGAGGTCAAAGAGATGGTGGGTCACCGACCGACCCATCCAGGCTGGCAGACAACTTTTAAGCAAATGCTTCGTAAGCGACAAAGGCTTGAGCGGTGAACGCCTATTCAATTCTGCATCGGTGAGCCCGAGCACCACATCGATTCCAAGCGGGCCAGCGATGTCCTCCCTCAGGAACTCTCCGATGGTTCGTCCTTTTGCATCGACGCGCCTGAACACTTCGTTGACAATCCACCCGCGGGTAATCGCGTGGTACTCCCGCTTGCTTCGTTCCGGGTTTTCATAATGTAACGCGTGCGCTTCCAGCTGCCTGCCGATCGCATTCGCCTTAATGCGATCAGTGCGCAAATCACTCGGGTCAAGACTGATTTCTAATGCCGCCATTCCCGCCTCGTGGCGCATGAGGTCGGCCACCGTCAGCTCAGCCTTGCCATTGGCTGAAAACTCAGGCCAATAAGTCGCGATCGGCTGACCGTAATCCAGCAAGCCCTGGTCCACCAGCGAAGCCATAGCTAGGGCCTCAAGGTTCTTGCTGCTGCTGAATACGTTGACGATGGAGTCAGCATCGAAGGCTGCATCAGCCGTTTTTGATGCCCAGAGATCAACCACCTTCTCACCACGATGGTATACGCAGAGCTGAACATTGGTCTCGGCGCTGCGTGACACTTCCTGTTCAAAGCAGCGTTTAACCGACTCAAATCCTGAACCGACCTGGCCATTGATCATCACTTTCGCCATCTCATCAACTCTCACAGTTTTATTCTAAATACAGGGCCTCTGCCCTCACGGAACGCGCTCAGGTCTATGATCACCTCAATTCATCATCTCAAGATACGCATCCCGACTCATGCGATAAAGCAAATTGCCAACCGCAATGGCTCGCTCGTCCTGAGGATAAGACTCGACTGGAAATTTCGCGAGGGCCTTCTGCGAGCGAATATTCTGCTCGCCAATTTCGAAATATACGGCATTCACATGATTAAACAGAAAGGACAGCTGGATGTGTTTGACCGCCTGGTTCGCCCCACCGCCCCAAAGCGACCGAGCGATAAAGGAATACCCCAGGCGAATGCTGGGTTCTAGGACATCCAACCCATAAAAGCGCGTTGAACCCACTACCTCGCCAGACCCTTTGTCGACAATCGTGAAGCACCCCTCAGGATTCTGGAGTCCTACATCAAAGAATCGTTTAAAGACGTCTGGTTTCCAGCGATCACTCTGGGGGTGCTGCGCCCAGAGCTCAGGATCGCTCGCGACCTGATAAAGCGCGTCAAAGTGTCGGGGTTGGGTCTGCAGAAGATGAAAGCGCTCGCTCTCCAGATTCACTTTGAAGGTTTCGACTGTCAGCATTGGCTTTGCTCGCACAAGGTTTCTATTTCAGATGCGGCCAAAACCTGCTCTGGCAGATCAAATGCTCGTCGAGTCAACATCCATTGCTGAGCCACATCAGCCGCCCGCAACGAACCATAAACATGGGGGAAGGCTCCCGGTCGAGGTGGCGAAGATTCAAAAACAAGCGATTCGCCTAGCCGCGATCGATCCACGGCCAAGAGAACAACGGTCTCGTGTCCGTCAAAATAACGTGCCAGCGTCAGCGAGAGCTGATGAGCCGATGACAAATGCACGTATCCATCTTGTGCATCGAGAGCCGTTTCGATCACTCCGGTTCGCTGCGCAGCCTCCCATTCAACCTCGGTGAGCACCTTGTACAAGAGACTCATTGTTCCATCACCTTGGGTTGGAGGCATGCTCGTTGATTTCTCACCCGACCGCCAGCATGGCCAGTCGTTCCGTAAACGAGGCGACGGCCAGAAAACTCAAACCCAACAAAAGCTGGGCAAAAAAAGCTCCTCCGGCTTTGAACACCCTGAGATCGAAGGGCAGTGCCCGCTCGAAGGCTTTAAACTCAAATACGACCCGCAATGCCACGTACCCGGCGATAAGATGAGCTGCAATATCCAAAGGTGGGGCATCGTCGATCCAGGCACAGCCCACCAGAGCCGCACTGATCACCACGCGCACTAACCATGAAAAAAACAACTGCTCGATGTCGATGAGTTGTTCGCGAAATGTTTGAATCATTGAGTCCCCTATGGCGCTGGCTATTGCACGCGGCGCATTGTTCCAGACACGTGTCACGTTGACAAATCTTTCTACGCCTAACTGATCACGTATCAAGCCACTCAGACAATCTGGCAAATCTCATGCTGGGGTTCGCGCAGTGCGCCTCGCTCAGAGTCACTCAGCACCTTCGATTGACTGGCGTCTGCAAAACTAGACCAGCGGCTCTAAGCTACTTTTCTGACGCACGAGGCGCGGCAGCAACTCATGGAAGGCTCGCCAAACAATTGCTAATCGTTGGCAAGCTCTCAAGGTTGCGTCAGGATATCTCTCATGGCTCCAGATCCAACCATCCTGTCTCTTGCACCCATCGCCCTCGCGCTGGTTCTTTCGATCGCGACTCGACAGGTGATTCTGGGCCTGTTCGCTGGTCTGTACTTGAGTGTCCTGATGATTCATGGTCCGGCACCGATCGATGGGCTCGTCACCTTAATCAGAGACCATCTGGTTCCTGAAGTCATCGATCCCTACAACGCGGGCGTACTGGTGCTACTCGCTTGCATCGGCGGCTTTGTTGCCTTGT
>JALRJG010000075.1 GCA_023261215.1 Pseudomonadales bacterium
CTGGCAACTCCTCGGGTTTTATCTCGCCTGGAAAGGGAACCGTGGGCTAGGTCGAGCGCTTGGCTGTGGCAAGGTTGCGTTCAGAGGTCAGATCTTGCCGACAAATCGGCTGGTTCGTTATGAAATCGATGTCACCCGTATCCGAGAGGGGAAAACCGTTCTAGGCATTGCGGACTGCGCGGTCTTCGTGGATGGCCAGCGTATTTATGTCGCAGAAGATATCAAGGTTGGGTTATTCACGTCGCTCGATGATTTTGCTTAAATCCCCGTCATCGATGCCGTGGGCGCATCAACTCTCAATTCATCCGCCGCTTGTAGAGAAGGCCTGAAAACCATGAGAAGAGCAGTGATTACCGGGATGGGCATTGTCTCCCCGCTAGGCAACAATCTCACCGACACACTCAGTGCCTTAAGGGACACTCGGTCCGGCATTCGGTATCAACCCATCTACGAAGAAATGGGTCTCCGCTCGCATGTTGCGGGTAGCATCGATATCGACCAGGACGCGTTGATCGATCGAAAACTCAAACGTTTTATGGGGGACGCCGCAGGCTTTTCTTACATCGCGATGCAGGAGGCAATCGAGGATAGTGGCCTCGACGTAAGTGACATTTCTAACGAAATGACAGGCATCATTGCAGGCTCAGGTGGTGCAAGCTCATCAAACCTTACAGAGTCCGCAGATGTGCTTAGAGAGAAGGGTTTGAAACGAGTCGGTCCGTATCGCGTGACCCGAACCATGAGCTCGACGGTTTCGGCGTGTCTCGCCACCGCGTTTTCTATACAGGGCGTCAACTACTCCATTACCTCAGCCTGCGCTACGAGTGCCCACTGCATTGGCAGTGCGCTCGAGCAAATTCAACTGGGTAAGCAAGATGTCGTCTTTGCTGGCGGTGGCGAGGAAGAGCATTGGTCTATGACAGCGCTCTTCGATGCGATGGGGGCGTTGTCAACCAAACGCAACCAAGACCCGGGTGCGGCATCGAGAGCCTTTGATGCAGACCGGGATGGCTTTGTCATTGCGGGCGGCGCAGGTTTTGTTGTGGTGGAGGAACTTGAACACGCGCGTGCTCGAGGCGCGAAAATTTATGCAGAGAT
This sequence comes from Pseudomonadales bacterium, assembly GCA_023261215.1. GTDB lineage: Bacteria > Pseudomonadota > Gammaproteobacteria > Pseudomonadales > Azotimanducaceae > UBA9926. The sequence continues at coordinate 1,099 of JALRJG010000075.1, forward strand.
CGTCGGATATGCGGCCACTTCCGACGGTGCCGATATGGTTGCGCCTTCTGGGGTGGGCGGTGAGCGCGCCATGCGTCTTGCGACCAAAAATCTTGATCGCCCGGTGGACTATATTAACGCACACGGAACCAGCACCCCTGCAGGAGATCCTGTGGAAATAGCGGCCATTGGACGGGTGTTTGGTGATCAGATCCCGAAAATCAGTTCAACAAAGTCCCTCAGCGGCCACTCGCTGGGTGCGGCTGGCGTGCACGAGTCCATTTACTCGCTACTCATGCTGGACCAGGATTTTGTCTGCGCAAGCGCGAATGTTGAAACACTTGATGAGGCTGTTGCCCACGCGCCGATCGTAACCACGCGGATCGATCAAGCCGGCTTAAATACTGTGATGTCCAACAGTTTCGGATTTGGTGGCACGAACGCCGTTTTGGTTTATTCCAAACTGGCCTGATTCGCTACGTCTTGTCCTCTATAGATCGAGTGGGAGCACCATCGATGTCAAGCAAGCGAGTACTGATCGTCGAGGACGAGTCGGATATTCGTGAAATCTTGATTTATAACCTCCGCAGAGAGGGATTCATAGCGGAGGGTTATGCGTCGGGGCGTGAGGGTCTCGAGGCCATTAAGCGACTGAAGCCGGATTTGGTCATTTTAGACTTAATGCTACCCGAGCTTGATGGACTCACAGTCTGTCAACAAGTTCGAGCAGATCCATCGGTACATTCAACCCCTATCATCATCGTCTCTGCGAAAGAAGAAGAATCCGACATCATCCTGGGCTTGGGGCTCGGCGCAGATGACTACATGACGAAACCATTTAGCCCTCGCGAATTAATTGCCAGAGTTAAAGCCGTGTTGCGCAGAGGCCAGGCGGTTAGCGATGGCCCACAAAATGATCGAATCACCATCGGCGAACTTGTGATTGACGTCGAACGGCACGAAGTGACCGTGGGTGATGAGTCGATTCCTTTGACGGCTACGGAGTTCAAACTCTTACATCAATTAGCCTCTTTCCCCGGTCGCGCTTTTTCCCGCGAGCAACTGCTTAACCGGGCGTTGGGGGAGGGTGTGGTGGTTGTAGACCGTAATATCGACGTCCACATTCGGGCCGTGCGGAAGAAGCTCGGTTCATTGGCTGATAGCATCGAAACCGTTCGGGGTATTGGCTACCGGTTTGCCGATCCGCGAAGCGATCGATCGTCCTAGCTCGAATTGACGAAGTCACTTTGTTTTTAAGGTGCTCGATACTCCTCAAAGCACGTCCCACAGAGCACCTCAAGCTCGGGAAAGGCGCCTATTTAAAGGGTTGAATTCTGGTCACGTATTCAACCTATTCTGCTTAATTTTGCAGTGTCCCGCCCAAAGGAATGTGAATGTAACCACGGTCAACGTTGCGTCTCGCTCCACGGCTATCTGAATGAGCTTAGGGTTGCTCACTGAACGCCCAACTGTGGTACGGCTCGAGGCTGTGAGTGAGTTGCGGGCTGTTTTCCAGAGCTCAGAGCTGTGAATGGGCTCAGGGCTGTGAAGAGCTTAGGGCTGCTTGAGTGGTTCAGGGCTATGAATGGGCTCAGGGCAGTGTATGGGCTGATGGCTGTGCTAGGCGAGCCGAAGCGGCGGATAGGCTCTCTCAGCGATCGGGTTAAAAGCGATCCAGCAGTCCCACGATGATCACCTATCAGTTCGCGTTGACCTCTCTCAAACCCCAATAAGACCTCACTTTCTTGCCAAACCCTGCTTCGCTTTACTCTAAAGGCAGCCGAGAGTAAGGTTCGCGTTCTTTTCAATCCACCATCTGGACGACTTCATGACCGCCGAAGCAGAGTCCGCTTCAGACCCCAATGAGACGCAAGGCGAACCCAGACAAGAAGCCGTCCAGCTAAAAATCTGGGAGCTTGCCTGGCCCACGATCTTAAGCAACTTACTCTTCTCAGTCATTGGCATCATCAGCATTAAAATCGTGGGCGCACTGGGCTCAGAGGCGGTTGCGGCCGTCACCACGGGGCACCGCATTTTTTTTGCCGTTCAAGCCGTGTTGATGGCGGTGTCTACCGGGACCACGGCGATGGTTGCTCGCGCTTGGGGGGCTAAAAACCAACTTGAAGCGGCGCGGGTGACCTCGGCCTCGCTCTGGGCAGGCAATTTGGTTGCGTTGATTTTGACTGCGCCTTGCTTCTTCTTCGCCGAGCCCATTGCGGGCATCTTTGGTCTAAACCAAAGCACTACGCTCATGGCGGCAGATTTCATTCGCTATTTGTCGATTTTTAACGTTGCCTTCTCGATCAACATGATTTTGGGGGCCTCTCTGCGAGCTGCGGGCGACACGCGAACGCCGTTGTGGATTGGCGCATTCATGAACGTTGTCAATGTTCTTTTGGTGTATGCATTGGTCTATGGAGAATGGGGAATGCCCAGAATGGGGACCAATGGTGCTGCTGTGGCCAGCGGTTTGTCATTTACGGCAGCCGCCCTGGTCCTGCTCGCGCTTTGGTACGGCAAACGCCTGGTGGTGGGTGTTGGTGGGCGGGGCTCATTCACTCGACAACGGCTGATTCAGCTCTACCAAATAGGTTATCCGGCTGCTATTGAGCAATTTGTTTTTCAGATCGGCTTCGTCGGGTTTTTGTGGCTGGTCGCGCAGTACGGCACCGCGCCCTATGCCGCCTATGGTATTGGTGTTCAGATTCTGAGCGTTTCTTTCGTTGTCGGCTTTGGCTTCTCTATTGCGGGCGCGACCTTGGTGGGCCAATACCTTGGAGCCGGAGACCCAGAGGGCGCAAAACGGCAGGGCTGGCGAGCCACTCGTTTAGCCATTGCCAGCATGGTTTTATTGTCAGCGGTTATCCTGCCATTCGCGCATGAATTGGCAGCGGCTCTCATTAATGAGCCTGATGTCATTCGCTACACCGTCATTTTTATTTACATTCTTGGTGCGGCGCAGCCTCTGATGGGTATCGAATTTTCACTGAGTGGATGTCTGCGCGGCGCGGGCGATACCCGCTACCCACTTTTAACCACGATGGTGGGTCTCGTCGGCGTGCGAGTTGGGCTCGCCGCGTTGTTCATGAGCCTCTCCTTATCCGTGACCTGGATATTTGCCGCGCTCCTAGGGGATTACTTGATCAAGGCACTGATGTTGGTGCACCGATTCCGTTCCGGTCGCTGGAAAAACAAGATGCGACGATACGATTTTGCCAGTTAGCGTCTGACGCAGAGGTGAGAGGCTTGCCTGACACCACAGTGAGGGTTTTGGCTGCCTTTGCGGTGTTAGGGCATGGGTGGCTGCTTTGGCGCTTGGTTTCGCCGTGCTCATCGCCTATCCGCGAATTGCCCCACGAGATTCAGCGCGAACTTCATCATAAAAAGACGGCTCCGCCGACTGAATGTGCGTTGAGAAGGTCACGTCCACCTTGGCGTGAACCGTGAATCAAGCGGCGCGTTTTCAATTGTGCAATTGGATTAAAGTGCTCACTGATGCGAGCTGCACAAGGTCATTGAGCAGGTGCTTTGACAATCTTTCGCTTGGGTCACCTTTGCGGGCTGCTTTGCTGCCCGACTCAGAAGCCGTCAGGCCATGTCTTCAAAGCACTGAACCGTCAGCGTTGGCTCCCAGATTTTTTAAAGGCGTTAATGCAAGCATTGTGCCTGGGATCGCTTCATGTGACACTGTATATAAATACAGTTAATGGCAATATGGCCACCTTGATCGCGGATCCATTAACCGACCCGTTTTATTATCTTAAGCATTTCGACTTTGTATTAAGCGCATTGTCGAATGACCTCGAAGCGTTTCTCTCAGACTCGCAAGGGCAAGTGCTTTCGGATCTCATGTCACTTCCAGACACGAGCCGTGCATTATTCGTCAGACTCTATCTACGAAAGGGCAACTTCTTTAGGACCGACAAAATCCACTACCAGGAAATTGGACCTCTTGATCGGGCTCTTCAGGCCTTAGTGTCAAAAGGCATGATTAAGGACGTGACTCAGTCGCGACCCGATCTCACCATTCGCCTGCGGACTAAGAAGGAATTGTCTGCATTAGGGTTACTGAAGTCGATTCCTGCTGAGATTCGTTCCCGCGAGGCCATCGACGATTACCTCATCCGCGCTACCGAGCAAATGCCGGGCGCTGACTTTGGTATCGTTCAACTTCAGCACCGCGCACTGATTGACCGATGCCAGCTCACATTCTTTGGCAATGCGCATCAATCGCTTGCAGACTTGATTCTGACGGACCTCGGGCAGCGAAGTTTTGAACACACCTCATTGTCCACGACGTCCTGGCGCAAAAAAAGCGTCCTTGACGACGCTGCGCTCTACATACTGTTTCGGCAATTCATTGGCGCAATCGATGAACAGCGAAAGCACGGCCTCAGTTTAGGTCACACGCCTGAGGACTTGGCAGACCATTTGTCCTATTTGCTGACATGCCTACCTGGCTCACCAGAAGAACCCCTGAATGCACAACGTTTTCATCGACTCGTGTTTGAGGGCGGCAGGTTAGCTGAGCGTCTCGGTCAAACGGAGCTCGCACTGGCCTGGTTTGATGCTTCCGAGCATCCCATGAACCTGGAGAGAAAACTCAGGATTCTTGCGAAAAGGAAAGCGGATTCTGTACCTCACCTTGCCAAGAGACTGCTCGATCTGACCCTGGAGGCTTCTCATATCAAGTTCGCGGAGAGGTTACTTAACCGTGCCGCGCAAATCGCCGAACACACGATTCCATTGGCTCAATACACGCCCCAATGGAACGAGCTTTCAGGCTTCGAAGGCCCAGTTGAGCACAAGGTGATTCAGTGGTTGGCGCAAGAGCAGGATATCAAGGCCGTCCATACCGAGAATTGCTTGCTGAGCGGCTTGTTCGGTGTATTTTTCTGGGAAGTCATATTCGCACCCCTGGATGGCGCGTTTTTCCATCCTTATCAATCCGCGCCAGCTGACCTGTATGACCAAGATTTTTACTTGCGCAGGGAAGCGAGCTTTGAATCGCGATTTGATGCATTAGACGGAGCATCCAATCGCCTCGAGGTATTTAGGCGAACGTATCAAGCCAAAGCAGGCATACAGAACCCCTTTGTGGTGTGGTCGGCGATTGATTTGCCGCTTTGCGAACAAATACTCAACCGTCTCGCTTGGCCAGCCCTTCGCAGCCTATTTGAATCCATGGCAAAGAATCCCAGACAAGCCACCAAGGGGTTCCCAGATCTCGTTGTGATCCATGAAGATCAAATCGAACTGATCGAAGTCAAAGGTCCTGGTGACCGGCTGCAAGACCACCAGATTAAATGGCTGAGCGAACTCAACCGAGTAGGAATCTCCAGTTCTGTAATGAAGATCACTCGATGAACGCAGCCCCAAACGAAGCAAGCGTTATCCAAGCCGGTGCTTCCGAGCTCTGGCGCATCGAGCCCGCGCACGCAGTGAGTGTCGGTGAATTGGCATCGATCGTTAGGGCAGGGGATCTCACTTCGACCGATACGCATCGAGTCACAGCACGGGAGGGCATTAAGACTCACCTCGCTATTCAGAAGCGACGACAGCCGCCCTACATCGCGGAACAAACGATTCGCTATCGCCAAGAGACACCCATCGGCCTGCTCGAAATACGAGGTCGAATCGATGGTTATATGCCAGCTTCCCCTGGGTTATGTGCTTGGTTGGAGGAAATAAAAACGTCACGCAAGGTTGTCCACGAGGAAGACTTGCACGGGCTGGCTCAACATACAGAGCAGCTGCAGTGGTATGCGTGGATGGTGATGATGGTGAACCAAGATGAACGAGTGGCAGGGCAACTCACCTATGTCAATCCTGACTCTCTTCAAGAGGTGCCGGTTCGATTCGAATGGACCCGCGAGGACCTTTGCCACTTCGCGGAATCGAGAATCCAAGCCTGGGTTCAACGTCAGAGCCTAGTGAAAGCCTGGCGCGAAGCCCGTGATGCCTCAATCAAGCACCTCGCCTATCCCATGGCTGAGTATCGACCGCATCAGCGATCACTTGCGACAACCACTTATCGAGCGCTGACCGGGGCCACCCAACAAACCTGGATCGAAGCCCCCACAGGCCTCGGTAAAACACTGGGCGTTCTTTTTCCAGCGCTCAAGGTGTTTCCAGAACAATCCCCGGAAAAAATTTTCTATTTCTCGGCAAAAGTTGAGGGTCAGCGGACGGCGGAAAAAACACTCGCGCTGGTCCGTCAAAGCCATGACTTGCAGCTTGCTAGCACCACCATCACGGCCAAACGGTCACTGTGTCCAAATCCAGAGCTGCCCTGCGATGCCGCTGTCTGTCGGTATGCTCGTGGTTATTACGATCGCTTGGACGAGGGGCTAGCAACACTTCGCTTAGTGAAAAGGGCGGACCATGTGGGTGCTGCACACGTGCGTGCGGTTTCAGAAGCACATGAACTTTGTCCGTTTGAACTTAATTTAGATTTTGCGCGAGAGTGCGACGTCATCATCGCGGACTACAACTACGGCTTCGATCCTAGAGTTCGGTTGAAACGATTTTTTGATGCTAAACAGAGCAATCATATTTTTCTGAT
>JALRJG010000076.1 GCA_023261215.1 Pseudomonadales bacterium
AACCGATCATATCAGCGAAGCGTTTTGGTCGCGATGCCAAAAGTGGGCATGCAGACACTCGCGTCTTGCCTCTCGTGTGGCGCCGATGATAGGTTGAAAAAAACGCGTTTCGAGGAGTAAACCATGCTGTCCAAAGGCGATGACTATCCGATTCACCAAACGCCCGAGCCCGTAGCTTATGTGGCCGGCAATCGGAACTTTTATGATCGTTATTTTTTTAATGGTTATGATGCCGATGGCGAGAAATTTTTTGCATTTGCGCTGGGCGTTTACCCTTATCTTGATGTGATGGATGCCGCATTTTCCCTAGTGATAGATGGCGTTCAACATAACGTCTTGGCGTCCAAGGTCATGGGTCTTGAGCGACTGGGCCTTGATATCGGGCCGCTTCACCTAGAGGTACTTGAACCTCTGAAATCGCTACGGATCCGCTGTGACGATGAAGAAAGTGGCGTCAAAGCTGACCTAACTTTTAGCGCCTTTATTCCCGCCCATGAAGAACCCCGGTTCACGCGCCGATCAGGATCTCAGTTGATGATGGACGTGACGCGAATGATGCAAAACGGCACCTGGGCGGGCTGGGTAGAAGTAGAAGGGACAAGACATCTCGTTGAGCCTGCAAGGTTTCAAGGAACTCGAGATCGTTCGTGGGGTATCAGAACCGTTGGCGCCCCCGATGTTCAGCCAAACCCTGCTGCAACGGGCTTTCAGTTTTTCTGGATCTGGGCGCCGATGAATTTCAAAGAATTCAGTATTCATTACTTCGTCAACCAGGACGAGCATGGGGCCGCATGGAACGAGAACGGCGTGTTGGTACCGAAGTTCGGTGGGGGTGAGGAAGTCACGCTTCATGGGCTGGAATATGAACAAGCGTATCAGTCAGGCACGCGTCATGCGCGAGAAGCGACTATCCGCATGGCATCCAAGACCGATCACTATGAAATCAAGCTGCAGCCTAAATGGTCCTTTTATATGAAAGGCATTGGTTATGGGCATGCGTCTTTTAGACACGGCAGTTATCACGGTGAACTGGATGTGTTGCGCGAGCGTTACGTGTTGAGCGAAGTGGGTCCTGAAAATCTTCACATTCAGGCGATGTGCGATATTGAACTCACGAGTTCCCGTGGGACCGAGCGGGGGCAAGGTGTTTTAGAGCAGTTGGTGATCGGGCCTCATGCGCCGTCTGGGTTCTCAGAGGTTATGGACTTTGCGCCCTGAAACAAAGGCGTGAATGTCAGATCGGAAGGCTTTGGCGTCTGATAGCGGCCCTAGCGCTCTGCGATTGCGATCGCCCGAACGGGACCCGGGTAACCTTCTATGGTCTTTGATTCATCCAGTGGGTCAAGAAAGTCGCTCAGCGACTCAAAGGTCATCCAGGGCGTTTGTCGCTGCTCCTTCGTGGTGGTGGGACTCACGTCGGCCACCCGCGCGTGCTGAAATCCCGCTTGCTGTAGCCAACCGATGAGTTGTTTGATGGTGGGTACGCTCCAGACATTGCGCATTTTTGCGTAGCGGTTGGTTGGAATGAGTCCGTGAGGGTAGCGCGATTCATCCTCCACAATCAGGGTCTCAAGCACGAGTTCTGCGCCCGGTCGCATGACCCGTTTGAGGCAAGCTAAATGATCAAGTGGGTTGCGCCGGTGATACAGCACACCCATCGAAAATACTGTGTCATAAAGCGCGATGCTCGGCAGGTCTTCATCCATGAGTGGCAAGATCGCGGCGCGGGGTAAGCCGCTCAACAAACACACCGCCTCGAACTGGTAGAAGAACAAGCGTGTTGGATCAATGCCCACCGCCAGCTTTGCGCCGGCCTCCACCATCCGGCTGAGGTAATAACCATTGCCCGAGCCAACATCGAGTACAAACCGGCCCTCCAATGATTGGATGTGATCTTGCAAACGAGCCCACTTCAATTGAGATTGCCATTCGCTGTCGATCAGCACGCCACTCAGTGTGAAGGGTCCCTTGCGCCAGGGATGCAGGCCGAGCAAGGCTTGCTCCAGTGCCAGTGCGTCAGGCGTTTCAAGGAGAGCGCCTGCGCGCCTCTCGTTGAGTGCTGCTATCTGGTCAATCACTGCTTGCCATTCAAGATCTCGGCCGTGTGGCCGGCTATCCAGCCGCTTGTCGATCGCCTGCCGGTAACGCTGCTCATGGGGCGCAAAGTGTGTGCCTTGGATGAGATTGAAAAAGCGGTCGCCAGCGAGTCTTTGAGGCCAATCGGCGTGAATCGTTGAAATCATGAAAACAACCAGGGACTACGGCTTCACGGCGAGAAAGGTGCAGAAGTTGATGTTCTTAGCGAGCAGCATCGCGTTGAAGCCAATGTCAGACAGTCGCTGGATGTGATCACCGGCGGATTCGGGAATGAGGACATCCAGAAGCGCCTCTCGCTTTTGGGCAATTTCAAGGTCGCTGTAGCCCCGCGCTCGCTTAAACGAGCGGTGCAGGTCTTCCAATACTGCCTGCGCTGCTGGCTCATCCAGCACCTTTTCGGACAAGATCAGGGCGCCGCCTGGGACCATGGCCTCAAATAATCGCGTCAGGAGGGCTCGCCGTTTAGGCATCGCGATGAACTGAAGTGTGTAATTCATGACCACGATTGAAGCGCGCGTCACGGGGAAATCGAGGATATCCGCCACGTGCAGTTCGACCTCTCCCCGCGCGATCCACCCATGTAATTCAGATCGGGCAATGGCAATCATGGCCTCCGACTGGTCAACACCGTGAATGACCACCTGCTCTGGCCTGTGTGTGAGCATGGCAAGCGTCGCTGCGCCTCGCGAACAGCCAAGGTCATAGAACGCAGTGTTGGGTTGACCAAACTGCGCTGCTGCAAGCGAGATGAGCTCAAGCGATGCTAAGTAGCCAGGCACGGAGCGCTCAATCATGTTTGGAAATACGCTGGCGACATCTTGATCGAATTCGAAAGGTGCGGGCGGCCCATCGGCATCTGCGTAAATGCGATCAATGGTTGGGTCGGCCATTTGCTCAGTCTTCTTAGCCATGAAGTTCGGCGTCTCCTAGTATTAGATGCGAGTGTCAGATGCGCATGGTACCCAATCCCTCGGCCATCGCATATTTCCGCGGCTGTGTCTCGCTGCGTGCCTGGGCTGCGGAATCTAGTTTGTTTTATGTCTAGGCAAAGGTGTGTTCCTGTAGAAAGGGTCAGGTCTTGATTCTCTTTGCGCTTTATCTAAGATGTGTTGGGTGTAGCGATCGTCTTCAATTTCGGTGAAAACCAGAAGAAGGAGAGTGCGGTGAGTACCAAGATATTGCGGATCAACACGGCTGGTTATCCAATGGAATGGATCGGCTGGCAGGAGGCCGTTGTGCTGCACGCCCGTGATCTCGTCAGCTGGACCTATGGTGAATCGGTAAAGGACGTGTTTGGCGGTTATTCGAAGTCCGGCCAGCGTTCGGTCATTTCACTGACCAGCGTCCTTGCAAGTCGGGGCAAGGTGGTCAATGTCGATGTCAAACCCAGTCTTTCGAATGCGACGCTCTTTCGGCGCGATCAGCACACCTGCCTTTACTGCGGGATGCAGTTTTCACCTCAAGATCTAAGTCGGGACCATGTCGAGCCGGTTTCAAGGGGCGGACGGGACGATTGGACCAATGTTGTGACGGCCTGCAAACGGTGCAATACCCGAAAGGGAAGCCGTCTCCTGTCGGAGTGTCATATGGAGCTTTTGGCCCTGCCTTATCGTCCTAACCATGCCGAATATCTCGCCCTGACGCACAGCGGTCGCATTCTGGGTGACCAGATGGCGATCCTACGACGTCAGTTCTCGAGCGGCAGTCGACTGTTCGATCAATTTACGGAGGACGGTGAGCGGCTGAGTCTTGCGAGCTAAATCACTAAAAAACTACACTCCATCACGATAACCAAAAGGAATTGTGATGGACCCCGTAACCTATGAAGTCGATGGCCTGACGGCCATTATTCGAATCAATCGTCCAGAAAAACTGAATGCGCTCGATGAGTCTGTGATTCAAGGCTTACGTGCGGCTTTCAGACGTTACGATGAAGGCTCTGAGCGTTGTGCCATTTTGTGTGCCTCTGGTGATCGTGCCTTTTCGGTGGGCGCTGACATCAAAAATGCACCCAAAGAAATGTGGCAGGGCGTGCCGGGTGTGGGGGTGAAGACCGATAAACCTATTATCGCCGCGGTGCAGGGGTATTGCGTTGGCGGTGCGTACATCCTGGTGCAAATGTGTGACTTAGTCGTTGCAGCAGATAATACGAAGTTTCGTTATCCCGAGGCACAAGTGGGTTTTACCGGCGGTCTCATCGCGGGGTGTGCCACCAAAATCCCCCATAAAGTTGCGATGGAGTTCATGCTCCTTGGTCAAGATCTCACCGCGCAGCGGGCTTATGAGGTGGGGATGGTGAATCAAGTGGTGCCAGTGGGTCAACAGCTTGAGGCTGCTCTGGATTACGCCAGAATTTTGGAACGGAGCGCACCGCTTGTGGTCACGACCATCAAGCGCTTGGTGTCAGAGACCGTGCCTAAAGGACCCGCAGAAACGGCGGCCATTACGCGAGACGCACTCCTTACGGTGCGTGATAGTGAAGATGGGGCGGAAGGGCGAAAAGCATTCTCTGAGAAGCGAACCCCTAATTTCGTTGGCCGCTGAGGGTTGAGCGTCCATTTGAGCGCCTAGGGGCGCTGCATCCCTCGGATCCCAGGCGGTTTCTGGCACACGGCGTTAGCCAAGGATCACTTGATCATTGATCAGCGCGTCGATCTCAGTGCCAGAAAAGCCAACTTCGGCTAAGAGCTCTCGACTATGTTCACCTAGCCCTGGCGCGCCGCGTCGAGTTTCATACGGTGTGGCGGAGAATTGAGCCGCTGGGCGAGACTGTCGAATCGGGCCTGCGATGGGGTGGTTTGTTTCAATGAGCACATTGCTCGCAACAACTTGTGGATGTTTGATCATTGCGCCGCGGGTCAACACGGGGGCACAGGGCACGCCGAAGGTTTCCAGTCGCGCGAGCCAATGGTCAGCAGTCTGGGTGAGGAGCGCTGATTGGGTCATTTCGAGTCGTTCGTTCGCATTCAAATCCCTAAGTGCCGGTGTTTTAAAGCGTTCGTCGTCCTTCCATTCAGGGTGATTGACCGCATCACACAGCGACTGCCATTGCTGGTTGGTCATTGCCGACACGGAGATGTAATCAGTTTTGGTCTCGTAAATGAGGTCGATAAAGGTGGCTGCGCGCTGAACATCGACCTCTTTGCCCACAAAGGTTTGACCCCCCATATCGGACGACCATAGGAAATTAATGATGGCGTCGAGCATGGAAAGCCTGACGTGCTGGCCCTCGCCAGTTCGGAGTTTGTGAACAAGGGCACTGCTCACGGCTTGGGCGGCAACGATGCCAGTCAACTTGTCGGGAACGATGGTTCGAATCAGTCTTGGGCGCTCGGAATCTGAGCCAGCTTGGACGGTGGTCAAGCCTGAAATGGCCTGGATGATCGGATCATAGACCGGTTTGTGCGACAGGGGGCCTTGATCCCCAAACCCTGAGATCGAGATATAGATGATATTAGGGGCACGCGCCCTGACTGCGGCTTCACCGATCCCCAAGCGGTCCACGACGCCGGGTCTAAAATTCTGGATCACCACATCCGCGGTTTCTGCCAACTTAAAAAAGATGTCGACCCCTTGAGGTTGCTTTAAGTCGAGTGCCAACGCGCGTTTATTACGATTGTTATTCAGAAAAATTGAGGTGACGGTGCCGCTTGCGTTGCCCGCGCCTCGCGCATGATCGGGTCGTTGGATCGACTCGATTTTGATCACATCGGCACCCTGATCGGCCAGTAACATGGTGGCCGAGGGGCCAGAAATGACCGTGGTTAGATCTAGGATTCTGATACCTGCTAACGGTCCTGACATGGTGCCTTTCTCTTGCTTTCGATGATGACAATCTATCAGATTTAGCCTCCGCTGGCGGAGGGCAAGACGTCGAGGCTCGTCCGCCGACCCTCATATCTTTGCGTGATATCCTCTGACTTCATCACAGGGCACTGCCATGAAACAAACTGAGTTCAGTACGCTCATGCGCTTGATGCTGCCGATGATGGGTACACAGCTTTGCATCATGGGCATGGGGTTCGTAGATACCGCCATGTCGGGTCACTACAGTTCGGTCGACTTGGCTGGCGTTGCGCTCGGCGGCGTCCTACTTTGGCCGCTCTTTATGTTGTTCGCAGGCGTGCTGATGGCCGTCACACCCATGGTTGCCCAAAACGACGGGGCAGGCACGCCGGAGCAAAGTGGTCCGTTGGTGCAGCAGGCTCTGCTGCTGGCGGTGTGCCTGGGCGCACTGCTCGCGGCGATTGTTTATCGGGCCCACCCAGTGTTTAACTTTTTTGATATCGATGCACAGGCGGTCGACGTTGCGAGGCGATACTTGCAGAGTGCCGCCTGGGGGCTTCCGGGTGTCCTGCTCTATGTCACGATTCGCTACACCTTTGAGGGCTTGGGCCACACCCTGGTGCCACTGCTCATTGCGATGGTGGCGCTGATCATCAATAGCGTTCTCAATTACTTGCTGATCTATGGTGTTTGGGGGTTGCCAGAGCTGGGTGGAGAGGGTTGTGGTTGGGCCACCGCAATCACCATGTGGATTGAGTTGGCGATGGCGTTGCCATTTTTGGGCCGGCCATGGTTGAAACGAATTCGGCTGCTCGAGAATTTCACGGGTTGGGTGCCCTCTGAAATGGCCCGGATCATAAAGATAGGGTTGCCCATTGGGCTTACCCACCTCCTTGAGATGATGGTGTTCTCTGTGATCAGCTTGCTAGTGGGCGCACTCGGCGTGGTCGCGATTGCCGCGAATAGTGTGGCGGGCAATCTCAATTGGTTTACCTTTGTGTTCCCCATGGCATTGGGTAGCGCGGCGAGTATTCGTGTCGGAAACTATGTAGGCGCAAAGGACTACGCAGGTGCTCGAGAGGTTGCGAGCCTCGCCATCAAAGTTGCTCTGGGATATGCCGTGATCGCAACCCTAGCGCTTATTGTGGGGCGTCATTACCTGCCGATGATTTACAGTGATGATCAAGCCGTGATCGCGCTGACAGCCCAAGCCCTGATCGTCATTGCGCTTTATCAAATTTTCGACTGTGGACAAGCGGCAATCATCGGCTCGCTTCGGGGTTACAAAGACACCCGGTTCCCGATGTGGTTGTCCGTTTCAGCTTATTGGTTTATCGCCTTGCCCGTTGGCTGGGCGCTGGGTCGTGGGTTCATGGGTGTCGATTTCGGATTGCCCGGATTTTATATGGGTCTCGGTACAGGTCTTCTGGTCGTGGCCTTAATCTCGGGTTGGCGTTTGCGTCGCGTCAGCCATAATGAACGGATGATTCTGACGTTTTCGGAGCGTTAAGTATGCGTGGCTACCGAGGGCTTACGACCTTTAATCGCTCGAGCGCAAGCGATGCCATGCTGGCTTCCTTTGAAGCGGATGGCGCGATCTTTATGACTGATTTTCTCTCTTCATCAGGCTGTGCGTCGCTCGCT
>JALRJG010000077.1 GCA_023261215.1 Pseudomonadales bacterium
GAGGCCCCCAGCGCTGGCTGTACTTCTTTGCCATCGCGCTGACCCTCAATCTTCTGGCACTGGGTTTGTGGTTTGCATTCACGAACTCGTCGCCTGAGATAGACAGCGTTAATCAACCGCCCCCCAGGACGGCGCTGCCTGTGGTTTCTCAAGTCTCGCGATCAGAAACGGGGCCCTCCTCATTGAACGAGCCAAGAGCAGCTGCACCCCAAACTGCGTCGGCCTCACTGCCTCCAGCCAACCGAGGCGGCATGACAACCCAATCCCGCCAAACCCCTTCAATGGAGAACCCACCTTTTGATATTCGAGCGCGCCTGGCGAACATCCGCTTTTCTTCGCACATTTACGCTCAGGATCAGGCCCTCCGAATGGTGGTCATTGACGGTCAGCGTATGAAGGAAGGCGATCAACTCTCTGGCGGCATTCGCCTTTTGAATATCACCGAGGCAGGCGTGGTGTTCACTTATCAGGGCGATCGCTTTCCGATCGATGTTCTCAGTCAGTGGGATAACTAACGCACTCTCAGCGATATTTTAGTGCGAACGTGGTTGTCCGGTCCTAACCGCAGGCTGCCCGTTAGAATTCACTCAATAGCGAGGCAACGCACCGCCTTCATTTCCGCTATTCAGATCTGCTACTCAGAACGACGGATTGAGGCCCCACAGATCCGTTTGGGCGACTCATGCAACGCGATCGCTGTGCTAGGGATATAAATCGTCAAAGGGTGTCGCTACGGCAACGACCTCGATAACTATCGGCGACCGGTAGCCAAGGCGTTATCGGCTTTTCACTCGATGATCAAATTCCATGTCGCTGGGCCTTCGGCTGCGGTGAGCGAGGCGCACCTGGAATGGTCAGGGCGTGGGCAGGGTGCTCAGCGCCTGAATCTGACGCTTCATTTCTAACACTTCCGTGTTGTGCCTGGCTCGGTACTCTAAATTAGATCGAATATCTTCTTTCGCATCGCTCAATTGCTGCGACACGGTGTCCAGCTTACGCCGACTCTTCTCAAACGCATCCACCTGATCTTGTAATTGCTGGCGCAGTAACGCGATTTGGGTAGCTTGATCATCGTTTTCAACGGCAAGCGTCTTCTTTAATTCGATCATTTCTTTATTAAGTGCTTCGAATCGATCGCCCAAACCGCCAACGGTGTTCGCAATTGGGTCTAGTTGCGCATTCAATTCAGTCACCGTCGTTTCGATAGACTTCTCAAGCGCCTCAATCTTCGGTCGGTTTTGCCGATAGGCCACCGCCCAAAGCTTATCGATCTCAGTAACATTTGTTTCTTGTTGGTCCTGCATTTTTTTCAGTGTCAGCGACACATCCGTTCCCGTCGCTGACAATCGTTCTTCAAGCGCTTGAATACTTTGTTGGCTCTTACCAAGCAAGCCATTGGCCTCATCCAACTTAATCTGAACCTGAAACAACATGTAGCCGCCGATGCCCATAAAAATAAGCATTAAAAATATGATGAAGACGAGGATCCCGTTGAAGTTACTTTGCTTAGGTGCCTCCGCTCGACCGCTTCTTCGATAGGTGGATCGATCCTCACGGTCGGGCCGAATGGAAGGTAATTCATCAAGCTTAGACGCTTCCCCACTCTCATCTAGCTCGGGGCTAGCCTGGACTTGATCAGTTGTCTGATCTTCGCGTTGATCATCACTCATGACAGTTATAGCTTAAATAATTGGCGGTTTTTTGGGCCCTAAAACAAATCGGGGCCGATTTGGCCCCGAATTGTAACGTGTTTTATGTCCGGCTTCAGCAGACGCGGCCACATTCGCGCAACCGCGGCTTTAGCGTTTACGAACCAAGGCGTTCATATCTCTCGGCACGCAAATGCGAATGGCATTAAAGGAACTTCATCAGTCCCCAGAGCACCAATGTCAGACCGAGCCCACAATGGATCACACCTTTAACCGAAGTCATCGGCCCCTGTGATCCTCGAATCGCGTTGATCTCAAGTAATAAAATGATCGCAAACACAGCGATCAAGCTGACGGTCGTCGCACCCTCAAGCAAGGGCACCGTTCTCGCATGCGCTGAAGAACCCATAAAGAACAACATTGGGATCGAGAACAAGGTGTTGGTCCTGGAGGCCAATGCTGCCTTTGGCGCTGCAGCCGCCGCTTCAGCAAGCGCTTCACCACCTGCGGCTACCGCCTCAGCGGATGCGATCACAATTTTTTGATTGGGCCAAATAATGAACCAAACATTGAAAGCCATCAGCGTACCCAGCGTTGCGCCGACCACAATATCGAAGCTCAGCGCCGCACTGATCTGATGAAGAAGAATTAAGCCGGTCAGAAAGGTAAATGCCGCACCCCAACGAAACCACCATAACGCGCGGGGAACCAGCTTCTGTATCGCCCCAGCACGATGATCGGCTTCAGCTTCCTTGAAGTATTCGGTTTGCACAAAATTGAAATAATAGAGCAAGCCAATCCACACGATCCCGAAGAGAAAGTGCCCCCATCTAGCCAGATAATCTAATTGTTCCATCCGTCGTCCTCACCTTTGCCAAGATCTAGATTGTTCGTGGGTCTTCATTGGATCGATCCTTAAGATCGATCTCAGCGACACCAGAAATATGGTATCTCAATCAGACCAGCGAATACAGCAAACGGTTCTTCAGCCGCCGCCTAGGGCACGAATTTCGATCAGTTTCCCTTGTGGGTCATATTCAATCTCAAATCGACCATACACGCCCTCGGGCTTGACGAACTGTCTGAGCAGTCTGGCTGGAAACTGAAGTCGCAACCCTTTATCCGAAAGGACCACCACACTCTGAGCCTCACCTCGGTAGTAGCGCTGTAACTCAGTCGGCGAAACATTTAATGAAAATCGCTCAATCATGGCAGCATCTTTCGTTCGAGCTTTGATTGAATCGTATTTGACACCCCATGTTCAATAACGCATTCGAGATCCTCAAAAAAAAGCCCCGCGATGGCGGGGCTTTTTTACAGCGATTGAGGCGTCAGTTACATCATGCCGCCCATGCCGCCCATGCCGCCCATATCAGGCATTGCAGGCGCAGGCTTATCTTCAACCACTTCCGTCACCATACACTCGGTCGTAATCATCAACCCAGCAACTGAAGCAGCGGCTTGAAGCGCAGTTCGAGTCACCTTGGCTGGATCGGGGATACCGAAGTCGATCATGTTGCCGTACTCGCCGGTTGCCGCGTTGAAGCCCTCATTACCACTCAATTGCTTCACTTTATCGACCACGACTGACCCTTCCGCGCCAGCATTTTCAGCGATTTGACGGATAGGCGCTTCCATTGCCCGTCGGCAGATGTTGATACCGACGTTTTGGTCTTCATTCTCGCCTTCAAGGCCGTCAATCGAAGCCAAAGCGCGAATCAAGGCAACACCACCGCCTGCAACGATCCCTTCTTCTACCGCAGCACGAGTTGAATGCAACGCGTCCTCGACTCGAGCCTTCTTCTCTTTCATTTCAACTTCAGAGCCAGCGCCCACTTTGATCACTGCAACACCGCCGGCGAGCTTAGCCACTCGCTCTTGGAGCTTCTCACGATCATAGTCAGAAGACGTTTCTTCAATCTGAGTTCGGATTTGCTTCACCCGAGACTCGATGTCGCCTGAGTCACCAGCGCCATCAACAATCGTGGTGTTTTCTTTGGTCACCGTGATGCGCTTAGCTTGACCGAGGTCTTCCAGCGTCGCACCTTCGAGTGACAATCCAACCTCTTCCGAGATCACGGTGCCGCCCGTTAGGATCGCGATGTCCTGGAGCATTTCTTTGCGACGGTCGCCAAACCCAGGGGCTTTGGCTGATGCGACTTTGACAATGCCGCGCATGTTATTAACAACCAACGTTGCCAGCGCTTCCCCTTCGACATCCTCAGCAATAATCATCAGAGGACGGCCCGCCTTAGCAACTGCTTCCAGGATTGGGAGCATGTCTCGAATGTTTGAGATTTTCTTGTCAAACAACAAAATGTAGGGCTCATCAAGCTCTGCACTCATGTTGTCTTGGTTGTTGATGAAGTAAGGAGACAGATAACCTCGGTCGAACTGCATGCCTTCAACGACGTCCAATTCGTTCTCAAGGCCGGAACCTTCTTCAACCGTGATCACACCTTCTTTACCGACCTTCTCCATCGCTTCAGCAAGGATATCGCCGATTTGGGTGTCACTGTTCGCGCTCACGCTACCCACTTGCGCAATCGCCTTTGAATCAGAACAAGGTACTGCCAAGGCCTTAACGGCCTCAACGGCCTGGGCAACGGCTTTATCGATGCCGCGCTTCAGATCCATCGGATTCATGCCCGCAGCCACTGCCTTCAAGCCCTCATTCAGAATCGCTTGAGCGAGTACGGTTGCGGTCGTGGTTCCATCACCTGCCACGTCAGACGTCTGGGAGGCCACTTCCTTGACCATCTGCGCACCCATATTTTCAAACTTGTCCTTCAGCTCGATTTCCTTGGCGACCGATACACCATCTTTGGTCACGGTTGGCGCGCCAAACGACTTGTCCAGGACCACGTTTCGTCCCTTCGGACCCAGCGTCACTTTTACGGCGTCGGCGAGTGTATTCACACCTTTCAGCATTCGCTGTCTGGCTGAATCCCCAAATTTCACATCTTTAGCTGTCATAACTCTTTAATCCTTATTTGATTAGCTTAGGTCTTAGCGATTTCGCGACGACTCGGATTCGTTATTCAATAACGCCGAAGACTTCGCTTTCACTCATGACCAACAGTTCTTCGCCGTCAATCTTGACCGTGCTTCCGGCATACTGGCCAAACAAGACTTTGTCACCAGCTTTGAGATCCACCGTCTGGACTGTACCGTTGTCCAGTTTCTTTCCAGGCCCAACCGCTAGGACTTCGCCCTGAGAGGGTTTTTCTGCTGCGGAACCAGGAAGAACGATGCCTCCAGCGGACTTGGTTTCCTCTTCGAGGCGTCTAACAACGACTCGATCGTGTAAAGGACGAATATTCATTCTTATCTCCCGATTAAGACTTCGCCGACAGGGTGTCGACGTTTACTCCAACCAGATTGAGGACGCTACATGGCCCCTAAATCTTGGCACTCTCCCTAAAGGAGTGCTAATAATAGGGTCACTTTTAGCAGAGTCAAGGGTCGACTGCTAAAAAAAATCCATCAGGAGATTTGGCGATCTTCCCACCACCAATCACCCTTTGAGCATCGCTATGTCATTGAAAAATCAGCAAATAGAGAGGGTGGTCCAGGTGATTTCGAAAATCCCAAGTGGCTCTGTTGCGACCTATGGCCAAGTCGCCGAGATGGCCAACCTCAATGGGCGCGCACGCTGGGTCGGTCGGATACTCAGTCAGCTCCCGGTCGGGACGAGGCTGCCTTGGCATCGAGTAATCAGCAGTTCGGGCCGAATCACCAATCCAAACATCGAAGAACAGCGAAATCGATTACGGCAGGAGGGCGTCACGGTCCGAGAGGATCGCGTTTCGTTGAAGCGGTTTCGATGGAACCCAGCCCATTTGCCTGACGGATTGCCCAGATCGTCAGAAGGATAGCGGGTATGCCAAGCAAAGCTGACCCAACGAAGAACTGGAAATACCCCAAAGCGCTCACGGCGATACCCGAAAAACCACTGATAAACTTCCCTGGCAAGGTCATGAGGGAGCTAAAGAGCGCATACTGTGTCGCAGTAAATTCTCTTTGGGTCAATCCAGATAAATAGGCGACGAAACTGGTCGCGGCCACACCGCCACTCAAATTGTCCAAACTGATGACCAAAGCCAAAAGGGTCAGACTCGGGGCGATCTGCGCGAGGAACGCAAAGAGCAAATTGGTCAGCGCAACCAGCAGCGCACCAAGCAGCATGGTCTTCAAAACGCTGAACCGCATCACCAAAACGCCACCCAGGAAAGCCCCGAAAATGGACATCCCGAACCCTAGGCCCTTGGCGATGCCTGCAATCTCGGACTTGGTATACCCCTTATCCAAGTAAAAAGGGTTCGCCATCACCCCCATCACGATGTCGCTCAAGCGATAGAGGGCGACCAACGCGAGTATCGCCCACGCCACTCGGCCATAAACTTGAAAAAATGAAGTGATCGGCGCAACGAACAGTCTCGTCGCCATTTCTCCGAAGCGCACATACTGTGTTGTTGCATCCCTTTCCGGTGCGGTTAGCCTCTGATTGGGGTCAGTTTCATTTCTTGGCGGCTCTTTGACGAGGCAGGTGGTAAGCAGTCCAATCGACATCAGCAGGCCGCAGCTGAGATAGGCAAGTGACCATGAGCCCACATCTGCAATCAATAAGGCCCCTGCACCAGACACAAGCAATGCCGCGCGGTAACCCAGGATGTACATCGCCGACATCGCCGCCTGATTGCTTTGTTCAGCAGACTCGATGCGATAAGCATCTATCACGATGTCTTGCGTCGCGGAAAAGAAGGCCGTCAGACAAGCGAGCGCCGCAATCCAACGTGTGTCATTAGGTTCGGTCTGGGACAATAAAATGAGGCTGACACCCACCGCGATTTGAGAAAGTGCCATCCAAGATCGACGATGCCCAAGGGCACGCGAAAGCAGAGGTACCCTGAATCGATCAACCCAAGGTGCCCAGACGAATTTCAACGAATAAAAAAGTCCCACCCACGCAAAAAAACCGATCGTGGATAGATCCACCGCGGAATCGCGGAGCCAAGCTGTTAAGGTCGAAAAAACCAGTAAATAAGGCAGACCGGAAGAAAACCCAAGCAGGGCTAAGCTCGCGACATTTGGCCGCAAGTAAACACGGACGGCATCCAGCCAAGCCACTGAATATCGCTGAGTTTGATCAATCATGCCCGCATTTAACCACGAAACAATCTGAGCCGAGTCCTCAGATCAATTGCTTGTTCTAAAGAACTAATTCCACTTTGGACTAAGCTTAATAGCGGCGATTCGCGTACACTCTTGCGAACCGAATGAGCGCATTTTATGGGTAAGAGACTCACCAAGATTTACACCAAAACCGGTGACGCAGGGGACACAGGCTTGGGGGACGGCTCTCGGATTTCCAAAACACACGCGCGAGTCTGCGCAATGGGAGACATCGATGAGCTCAATGCCCAGATCGGACTGCTCACCGCCCATCTCTCACTGACATCCATCGCCACGCTGACGGATATCGCGCCCTTTATCGAACGTTTGCAGCACAGAATCTTCGATCTGGGCGGCGAGGTCTCGATTCCAGGTTTTCAATTGATCCACGACCAACACGTCACCATGATTGAAGTTGAGTTGGATCGAATGAATGAAGCGCTGGCGCCTTTAGAGAACTTCATTATCCCAGGCGGATCGATCCTGATCGCCCAATGCCATGTGGCACGCAGCGTCTGTCGCCGGGCAGAGCGTAGTCTCGTCAGCCTCCAAGAAATTGAAACGGTGAATGCCTCTGGTGTTCGCTTTCTGAATCGTTTGTCGGATTACTTCTTTGTACTGGCTCGATTCTGCGCCCTTCAAACGGGCCAACCCGAGTGTTTGTGGCAAAAGGATGA
>JALRJG010000078.1 GCA_023261215.1 Pseudomonadales bacterium
GGCGGCACAAATCCCCGGTAGATAAAATGGCCAAACGCAAGGCAAGCAGGCCATAGGCTGCCAAGAACCCATAGGGTACGCCGACGTAGCCAAAACCAATCCCCACGATGGGTGCCATCGCGAGAAAGTGCCCCCGCACCCAACTTTTGGTCCACCAAGAGATGATCAAGGCACTGACGAACGCAATCACCATCATGATTGAGAAAGCATCCGTCGCCCAAGGGAAGACCTCGAACACCATCAACCCTCCCAAAACCAAGGACAATACGCCTGCCGCACTGTGAATGATGACATCCCAACCCATGGCGCCGCTCTCTTTTAAGTTTTGATCCGAACCACACTTTAGCAGCGCGCTTGAAGGGATCAAATCTATTGGCCAAATATCCAGCCAGCCCCTAAACCCGAAGGGTCAGCAAGCCACCCCTTGGGCTTAAGCGCAAGCGCCCAAAGACAACCGACGCAGCAACGCAAGTCAAAGCAAAAGATCGCAATCCAAAAGGCCCCTTAACACTTCGCCACGGCCTTAATATTAGCGGCGCTCTGGACTCAAAAATGCGACTCGGGCCCTTCTGTGCAGTGAGACGATTTGTAATCCTTTGTTCAAGGCCCTATCCAAAACCCCAGCGCCAGATAACCAAGCATCGAAAGCCCGCCCATCAACAACGCATAAGGCAACTGAGTCTTCACATGATCCATGTGATCAGAGGCCGCGCCGGTCGATGCCAGAATCGAAGTGTCCGACAGCGGAGAGCAGTGATCACCAAAAACGCCGCCACCGGCGACTGCTGCAAGAGAACCCAGCACAAGCGGTGAAAGTTCACCGCTTGTGAATCCAAAGGCCACCGGCAAAGCGATGGGAATCATAATGGCGTAAGTACCCCAAGAGGTCCCCGTCGTGAAAGCAATCAGTGCGCTCATGAGAAAGACCACGGAGGGCAGCAATACGGGAGATAACCAGTCTTCAGTCAGACTCACAACATATTTCGCGGTGTTCAACGAAGCAGACAGATCGTTTAAGGCATAGGCAAACGCCAGAATGATCACGGCGGGCATGATGCCCTTGATGCCAGTCACCGCGGTATGGGTGATTTCATCTAGCGTAAAACCCTGCGTTCGCATAATGATCGCCAAGGAAAATACCGCCACCATAAACGCTTCGAGGGGCTTGGCACTCGACGTCAGTATCACCGCACCTACAGCAAAACCAACCACTAGGAGGACAGGTAAAACAAAATTCAACATAAGGTTCGTGCGCACATGAGAAGCCGCTTCGATACTGGTTAAATCCGTGGCCATCAGGGGCTCCGCACCATCGGCCAAAAGCTTTCCCTCGCTCTGGGCGCGATGCTCGGCGGCTGCCATGGGACCGAAATCTGGCACCCATTGGCTCGCAATCAACCCAACAAGAAGCACTGACAGAATCGGATAAAAGTTGAACGGAACCGCCATCACAAAGGCTGACATGGCCTCACCTGCCGAACTAATCGACCCCATGCCAATCGTGAGCCCCGCAACAAACACCGCCCAACCCGTAATGGGAACAAGAATGCTAACGGGGGCTGAGGTCGAATCACAAATATAGGCAAGCTTTTCCCGCGAGATGCGGTAACGATCCGAAAGGCTTCGCATCGTTGATCCGACGAACAGGGGGCTGAAGTAATCACTAAAATAGACAAACATCCCCATCACCCACGCCGTCAGCTGCACTCTTGAGCGCGACAGGCTGCGACGCTCCACAAACTGGGTGAAATGATGAATCGCGCCCGTTCTTTGGAAGAAAGCGATCAAAATACCGATGAAAAATTCGAGTAGAAGAATCCAAGCGAAGTCTTTGTCGCCCAGAGCCCCTACGAGTAATTTGGGAAACCCGAGCAATCCCTCACCCGCAATCAGAACGCCCACAAAACACGCGGAGGCCAGCGAAAATATCGTGTTCCTCGTCCAGAAAGCCAAGGCGATCGCAATGCTTGCCGGCACGAGAGAGAGCGGACCCACATAATCTGTTACATCCATCACGAGGCCCTCGCTGGAGATTGACTTGGTAACAGCACCCAATTCAGTTGCGCTTTAAATTCAGCGTTCATGTCTGCCTTGCCAGCCCTGCCAGAGCGACGTCGCATGAAAGCCCACCGTGCGAAACGGCTCTGGGGGCATCCATGATGCGTCACCAAAGAGCGCCAATACATCGGGCACTTCATAGCCGAGCGCATGCTCAGCGAGCAATTGACCCAGAAGCGTACCCTTCACCGTACCCCCGCCATTACATCCACAGGACGCATACAAAGAGGGTTCAAGCTCACCCCAAACAAGACCGCCATTGAGCGTAAAGCCCACTGCACCTCCCCAAATGCTTTCGAACTCAATTGGGTTTAACTGCGGAAATCGACGCTGCAAACGCAACTTCAGCGCTCGCTCAATCGAACTCACCTCGCGCTCTTTCTCATAATCGTGAAGCGATCGAATCAGCAATCGTCCATCATGCGTTCGACGCAAGGTGCTACCGAAGCGATGCGTGGGTAACAATCCCCAATCGGGGTTCGAGCCAAGCTCAGCTAGCTTTCGTTGCGACAAAGGCCCTGTTAAACCTGCGTAGGTATAGATGGCCGCCATTCGTGATCGAGCAAAGCCGAGTTGTGTTGCGAAAGCGTTATTTGCCAGCACAACCTTTTGACACGTCAGCCGACCGTTAGGGGTTTGAACTCGCCAGGCACCCGCAAAAGGCGTGACCGAAAGTGCTTGGGTGTTTTCATACACCTGTACCGTCTTGGGCAAGGTGCTCGCTAGCGCTCTGATGACTGCTGCGGGTTGGGCAAGATAACAATCCGGCGAATAAAGCCCGGCCTGGTAAAAATCGGTGCCAAGCTCCTGTTTCAGCTCACTCGCGCTCAGCCGCCGATAGGTCAGTCCCGCGGCTTTGAGAAAGGTCTCGTATTTCGCGAGCGAAGACAAACCCACATCACTTGCAGCCGCTCGATAGGTCCCTGCGCGGTGCAAATCGCTTGGATCGCCAAACATACTTACCGCATCCGATAGGGTCCCCATCGCGGCCCGCGTCAGTCGATTGGCCTCCGCCATGGTTGATAGATTCGAGGGGTCAGCATCCTCTGCGAGCGCAATCTCTAACAGAAACCCTGAATTTCGGCCTGGGTTACCCTCACCGATTTCACTGGCATCGATCAGCACAATCTTGGCGTTGGGATCGAGGGCTTGCCAACGATTTGCGCATGCTATCCCAGTGAATCCTGCGCCAATAATGACTACGTCAACATTGAGATTCTCGCCCAGGGGAGGATGGGGCTGTCGTCTGGGCAGGCACTGGTTCCAGCCACTCGCTAGTCGATAGGTTGCCAAAGCGCTCTGAGTTCCACTGCTTGGTATAAAGGATCGTCAAACCATACCACTCGCTTGGTCAAAAGGCAGATCAAAATGGCTAGAAATCTTCCGCCTTGGCCGAACGGCAGACTGAAATAGCGCCATCTACAGCTTGTAGCCCGCCATCCGAGCACTTCGAATCCATCGTCTATTGATCGCTTCATTCGAACATTGATCGCATCATTCGAACCCCACGCATGGCGTTCATCATTCGCTTAAGCACCGGACTTTTGCGCCTAGCTTGATAACGCCAACACAGCTGCAAAGAGGGCCAATCCGAAAACCACGGCGGGAACAAAGCGCAACGCACGCAAGCCTTTCACCGCGCCTTGAATCCGTGCGGCTTCGTTCGCTCTCGGGTAAGGTTCTTCGGGAATATCTTTGCCCAAAAACTCGCACAGCGGACCCCAACCATCGGTCGCGGCGTGAACGAGCAAGCGATCCTCTGGAACCAGGGCTTTCACCGCGGCAAGACGCCGTGTCATGAAGGCGCTGGCGTAAGCTCGATCCTCAAACCGAGCTTCGAACTCGTTCTGCCAAATGGTGAGATTGACCATCTCTGTCCAGAGTCGCACCCTTGGCCAGATCAAGCGCACCCACGACGGCGTGCTGGGCACGACTTGATAAATCGTACTCGCGACACTGTCATACCAAGTGTCAGGATCCCGATAGGTGAAAATCACCTTCGCTTCTGGAAATGCATCGATCAGCTCCCGGTAGTAAGCTGCCGCGGGCCAGTCAACGGCCGCATCAAAGCCGTCAAAGACGTCCTTCCAATCCATAGGCTTGCCTTGAGCGGCCTCGAGAAACCATTTCGATTGCAGCCTCGAACCGATACACGTTTGCATGTGATGGCAAGGCCCATAACCCAGCCTGTGCAGCGCAATCATCATAGACACTGTGCCCGTCCTTCCAGGCCCAACACCGATCACTTTGAGTGTCATCCGTGGTTCTCCCTTCGCGTCGGCTGAGGGAAAACTCTATTGGATTCTCGTCCTCGGGTTCAAGCGCGCTACAGGTAGCCGCCAGCTTTCTCGCGCATTACGTGAAATTTGAAAGGCGCCGCGCCATGAAACAGTCCAAGCTTTGAGGCGCGCGACCCGTTGGGCACCGCCACCTCGATGATTGCCATTCAAGTCTCGAAGAGACCCATCAGACGTGGCTTGGCCAACCGACTCGGTAGCGTAATAATCGAGACCAAGTCCCGCCCATCAAGGCTCGGAACTTACGAGCCATGCTCGGAGGCGCAAGGCGCGCCGAGGTGCTTCCCAACCGCTTAATTTGAGAGAACTGATGCCAAGCCCGAGTCAACCCATTACCCCCGCGATGTCTGAGCCAGACTCAGGGCAGGCACTGGACGGCATTCGAATTGTTGATCTTTCGGGAACTGTCGCCAGCGCCTACTGCGGGAAATGTTTCGCGGATTATGGTGCCGAGGTCATCGACCTTGAGCCCGACACAGGCTTCTCGACGAGGCAGCTTCCCCCTTTCACTCGGTTCGGAGATCCCCCCTTAAGTGCCATGCACGCTTACCTCAGCACCAACAAACACAGCGTGCTGAAAGAAGAATTAACTGAGACCGCATTAGCCAATCTGATTGACCGAGCCGACTTGGTTTTGACTCATGATCCAAACCAAGTACCTGCACACGTCTCCACTCTCAGTATCGACTGGTTTGGGCCTGGCCCATACGCGGATCACGCCGCCACCGATGCGACCCTCTTTGCGATGAACGGCATGTTGAAAAAGATCGGTCCCGCTGAGGGTCCGCCCTACGTGCCCACCGGATATCAGGCGCAGTTTGTGGGCGGTGCAACGGCCTACCTGCCAGCGCTAGCTCATATCTTGGGTTGCGAAATGGGTAACGAGACGCGAGGCACGCGTCTCAACACCAGCATCTTTGAAGCCATGCTCTGTTTTACCGAACCCGCTGCAGTGGGCTTCTTCAATTCGGGCCTCGACATGGACCGCATGGGCATAAACCGTTTCCCACCCACCTACCCCCTGGGCGTCTTTCCCTGCGCCGACGGCTGGCTCGGCGTCACCGTGCTGACGCCATCCCAATGGCACAGTTTCTGTCATCTCTTGGATATGAAGGAGTGGGCGGATGTGCCGCTCTTTCAGTCCTCGGTAGGTCGGCTTGAAGCCTCGGATCTAATTGAACCGAGAATCCGCGACGCGCTCGCAACGCTATCTGCCGAGGCGCTGTTTTATAAAGCGCAAGCCGCACGTGTACCTTTGGCTCGAGTGCCCACGATGAGCGAGCTGTTTGAGATCGATCAGTTCAAATCTCGATCGGCCTTCGCTCACGCAACATTCGACCAAAGCTCAATCAAAGTACCTTCGATGCCTTTTCGCTTGCACCGAACACCCCCGCATTTTGGCGGGCCGGTCCCCAGACTGGGCGAGCACACGGAGCAATATCAATGAGTCCCCTATCAGGCATTCGGATCATCGATCTCAGCATGGGCTGGGCCGGGCCCCTCGCTTGTCGTCATCTCGCGGACTTGGGTGCCGAGGTTATCAAAGTCGAAAGTTGCATTCGTTTTGATTGGTGGCGCAGCTGGGAGGCTACCCCAGAGTGGATCGACCAAGACGGTGCGGAGAAATCAACCTCATTCAACATGGTCAATCGTAACAAGCGGGCGATCACCTTGGAGCTGGACCAAACGGAAGGAAAGGCTTTACTACTGCGTCTAGTTGGCCACGCAAACGCAGTAGTGGAAAATTTCTCTGGTGGCGTACTCAAGAAGTTGGGCTTGGAATACGAAACATTACGCGCGCATAACGAGCAGATCGTATTGCTTTCAATGCCACCCTTTGGCGCATCAGGGCCTTGGGCTGACTTTCGAGCTTACGGATCAACCGTTGAGCATGCATCGGGTCTACCCCACTTGAATGGTCAACCCGAAGACCTACCGGTTATGCAGCACGTGGCATTAGGAGACCCGGTTGGTGGCATCGCAGGCGCTCAGGCCTTACTCACGGCGCTCAGACACCAGCGCCGAACTGGGCAGGGGCAGCAAATCGATCTCTCACAAACAGAGGCCCTCTTTCCACTTGCAAGCCATGGCATTTTGGAATTTTCAGCGACAGGCAGGGAGCCCGCCCGTGGTAGGGATCGTCCAAATGCCTCGATCCATCAAGGCGTGTATCCGTGTCAAGGTCATGACGAGTGGCTGGTGATCGAGATCACGCGTCCCGCTGAGTGGACGGTATTTGTGGAAACCCTCAACTTACCGAGCCATCTCAGCCAGCCCGACACCGGACCGCACCATCCTGATCTCCGCACATACATTGCTGATCGAACGTCTCTCGAGGGCGCGGCGAGCCTGATGGAGACCCTTCAGCGCCAGGGAATCGCCGCCGCCCGAACCTTCTCGTACAGTGATCTGCTCACTGACCCACACCTTGCCGCACGAAACTTCTGGCAATGGAAGGATCGAGCAGTCGTAGGTCGTCAACCTAATCCTTCCGCTCCGTACCGATTTGGGGCAGCGCCAATCCCAGTCGACACGCCTGCCCCAACCTTGGGTGAGCACAACGCTGAGGTCCTCGGCGGCTTGCTCGGTTTGTCGGCGGATGAATTGAGCGATCTCAAGACACGCGGGATCATTGGCTCAAGACCGAGACTTCGATAACGTGCAACCCATTCGTTGCACGTGCGACGAAATGCTCAGCACTCACATGGCCGATCTTCAGCTGAAAGACTCGGCGATCTATATTTGCCCCTGTTGAACCCTTAGGGCGCCGATGCTTCGCGTGCCTAGAGCAGGCCCAATGACGCTGAGCACACAGACCAGACCCTACATCTACCCAGGCAAATCCCAGCAACAACCAGTGAAAAAATATTTTCTGGGCGCTATTGAATAAACCTTTGGAGAGGCGCATATTCCGCCGCGCCCACATCGCGGCTTCTCGCTCGAGATTAGACCATGCACCCAAATGATTCGATGAAACTCCGGTTCGCGCCCATTGGGCTCTAAAGCCTCATAAAGCCCTCGCCTAACCCACTTCAACCCATCCTATTTGAAAGGTATCGCCAGAATGATGCCCCCTAACGCAGCCCGTATTCACGTTCGTGCGGCCCTTACCCAAGATAT
>JALRJG010000079.1 GCA_023261215.1 Pseudomonadales bacterium
TGGGCTCAATTTGAGCGCAGCGACATCAGTCCGGATGAATTTGATCAACGATTTGCGGACGAATCGGAAGCCCTCGGCCATCGAATTCAGGGCGCGGCCGTGCTGAGTCTCTTGTCCGGCGACGTGCGACCCAAAATGTTGGCCGCTCTGAGAGCCATCAAAGCGCACTACCGCGTTGCCTGCATCACCAACAATGTCAAATCAGGGCAAGGCGCGGGAATGGCGACTACTTCGGAGCGCGCGTCCCGTGTTGCGGAGGTGATGCGCGAATTTGATTTGGTGGTTGAATCCAGCGAACTGGGGATTCGTAAACCTGACCCGCGGATTTATCAGCACACTTGCAACCTACTCGGCATAGATCCGAGCGAAGCACTCTTCATTGATGATCTTGGCATCAACCTCAAGCCTGCAAAGGCGCTGGGCATGCGAACGATTAAAGTGCTGACAGAGGATCAAGCGCTTAAAGAATTATCTAGCGAGTTAGACCTACCGTTGGGTGGTTGAGCAAGCTTGAAAAAGGCTTTGGTGAGCTGTGCTATGCCATCGAGGCGCCAGACTCAGGGCGCCTTCACGTAGGATTTGACTGAAACGCTAGTTTGGATCGAGCCGAAGGGCTTCGGCACGTGAACCGGTGCGCAGCGTCACGAGTTCAGGCTCATAACCTGAATGATGGGCAAACGCTTCGCGGACGCTGTCGTTGTGGGCCTCAAGGGCCCCACTATGAACCAATGCGATGGCCGCGCCGCCAAAGCCTGCGCCCGTTAAGCGTGCCCCCAGAGAGCCAGGCGCCTCGCGACTGGCTGCCGTTATCCAATCCAAAGCCTCACAACTGACCTCGTAATCATCACGAAGCGAGGCGTGACTTTGGTTCATTAAGTCACCCAGCGTGAGGTAATCACTCTGCCTAAGTGCTTCAGCCGCGCGCAGCACCCGCCGCTGTTCAGTGCTTACATGGCGCAACCTGCGTTTTAGTGTGTCATCGGTGAGTGCAGCCATCAGTGCGGAGACTTGATCATCAGAGAGCGTGGCCAAATGCCGCAGCCGCCTCTGTCCAATGGACTCACCCATTTCCGCGATGGCGTGTAGTTGACGGACCCGTTCTTTATAAGCGCTGGAGGCAAGCGTTCGAGGCACTTTGGTGTCCATCAACACCAGCGCAATGTCATCCGAGAGCTTCGGCAAGAGGGTCGATTTCAACGTCTGACAATCCAACTGGCGAATGCCGCCCAACAGAATCGAAGATGGATCCATGATCCCGCAAGGAACACCGATCCATTCATTCTCAACTTGCTGGCACTGAAGGGCGATTGCGAGTCTCTCTGTATCGTCAAGCGACAAGGCGCTGGCTTCTTCTTGAGTCTGTATGCGATTAGCAAGTGCAATGACCGCAAGAAACGAGGCGGAACTGGAGAGCCCACCCATCTCTAAATTAGAGGTCACATAGAGGTCAAATCCTGCGCCAATTTGACGGTGGCAGGACACGAGCGCGTAGCCCTTCACAAAGTCAGACCAGTGCCCCTTCAGTGTTCGGGATACTTCGTGCGGACGAACAACGACGTGTTCAGAGAAGCGCTCCGAAAATACCCGAATTTCTGAGCGTTGATTCGGTCGCATCAGCGCTCTGGTCTCGAGCTGTATCGTCATAGGCATCACGAGGCCGCCGGTGTAGTCGATATGCTCGCCAATCAGGTTGACTCGGCCAGGAGCGGAAATCTCAAACAGGGGGTCAGCGCCAAATTGCGCAACAAATCGCGCTCGAAGTGCTTTTTGTGTTTGGACTGGGTTCATCAATTCTACCCTCGATTCACCATGCGACATCAGCGGTCAATCAGACTGAATTCGCAGGACATGGATCGCTCAAAAAGCG
Source organism: Pseudomonadales bacterium (assembly GCA_023261215.1). Classification (GTDB taxonomy): domain Bacteria; phylum Pseudomonadota; class Gammaproteobacteria; order Pseudomonadales; family Azotimanducaceae; genus UBA9926. Next base: position 1,868 of record JALRJG010000079.1, read on the forward strand.
TGTGCGCTTCCATCGTAACCTCAGGCGCAAGGTTCGCGTGATGAATAGCATCGGGTACGACCATGGGCTCCAAGGCGAGGCCTGGGCCTGCTGTCCCTAACTTTTGGCCTGAATAGACTTGCAAGCCCGGTGTCGAAGCTGAAAGCGTCATTCGGATTCGAGGACGGTGGGTGACGTTTGAGTAATCAGGTGACCGGTCATCAGCTCGAGGCGGGCCCTCCTCCAAAATTGCAAGTGGCCCTTCGGTGGCCCTCTGAAAATAGTGATCCAGCCCCTCAAATTGCCTGATCTGCGGATGCGGGTCTGAGACCCAATCACGCAGAGACGCCGCACGATCGCCGAGGGCTCTTGGTCGAAACGTCCGATTCAAGGCGATCCCATTTGAATCATTTTCGTTACTCACACTCGCGTTAAGCCATAGGTGCTGTGTGCCAAAGTCTTCAGTTTCACCCAAACAAAAATAGTGATGCCATGTGGGATTGAAGCATGTGAGCCGGGTCGACTCGGCCTCTAACGTGTAGTGAACGGTGGAATCAATCAGACGGATTTCACAGGAAATGGACACCTGCCCGGGATAGCCCATTTCCCCTTCTGGTGAGACTAAATACGCCTTGAGCGATGTTGCTGCCGGTTCGACTCGCCACACACCCTGCGTCATGCCTCGTTTACCGCCGTGAATGTGATGGTCGCCATGGTTTCGGTCAAGCGCAATCTCTTTTTCGTCAAGCGTCAAAGAGGCACCCCGGATACGACCCGCAACCCGGCCCACCAGAGCGCCAAAAGCGGCGGTATCCGTTGCGTGATCGGAGACTGAAGGAAGTGTCCGCAAGGCCGGAATCCAATGCCCTTCGACATTCACAAATATCTGGTGGGTACGAAGCCCAAGATTCATGACACACACCCTCAGCTGCTCGTTTTCCAGCCAGACTGCCTGCGGCTCAGGCATGAGGGTCACCCAGCCGCAAGCTTAGGCACAAAGTGGAGTTCGGCCGTCGAGCTAAACGTCACCAACAAGGGCTCCTGTATGAGTTCGCCATCTAATGCAAGCGCGAGGTCCTCAAGATCAGAACCTCTAAGGCTCGGGAATTTTTCAAGAAGCTCTTGAATTAAATCCCTATAACTCATTGCTTTGACTTCAGTTTCCAGAACACCGGTGCGTGTCTCGAGGTGACTTGAAAACCGAACAACCGCCATGATTAGCCCTGATTTAAAATCATGGATAACACATGCGGGGGTGAGCAAGGAATTTTCGTGACCGGCCGATCAATGGCATCACTGACGGCCGAGGCGACCGCGCCCAGTGGCGGCACGATGCCTGTTTCACCGACGCCCCTCACGCCAAAGGGATGGAAGGTGTTAGGAACTTCAACAATGATCGTTTCAATCTCTGGCAAATCAGATGCCAGCGGAATTCGGTAATCTAAAAACCCTGCGTTTTCCATAATCCCGTCGCTGTTGTAGACATACTCCTCATTCAAAGCCCAGCCAATCCCTTGAACGGCGCCGCCTTGAAACTGTCCCTCAACGTAGCTGGGATGAATGGCTTTACCCGCATCCTGAATCGCCGTATATCGGACCACATCCGTCTTGCCAGTCTCTTGGTCGACCTTCACATCACAAAGATGAACCGCAAAACTTGGGCCTGCCCCACGGGCATTGACGTTTCCGCGCCCAGATATCTGACCGCCGGTTTTCTCGGCAGAGGCACATATTTGCGCCAGCGTCATCTGATCGTCCCCTGCTAGGTTCAACACGACGCCATTTTTGTAGTCAACTTGCTCAGCGGTGACATTCCAAAGCGATGCAGCCCGTTGTTTAAGTTGCTCAACAACATCCTCAGCCGCTTCTATGACGGCCATACCCGTTGCAAAGGTGGTTCGGCTGCCACCGGTGGTTTGGTTATACGGTAAGGTTTCCGTATCTGCGACGATTGGATTGAGCCGATTGGGTTCAATACCCAGGACTTCGGCGGCCATCATTTGCATCGAGGCTCGGGAGCCGCCGATATCGGGTGATCCCTCAATAATCGTCCCTGTCCCATCTGGGTTTAGATTGAGGGTCACGCTTGATTGACCCCCGATATTGAACCAAAAGCCGGCGGCAAGGCCCCGACCGCACCCTTCTCCGACGGGAGATTGATAATGCGGCGAACGCCGGGCAGCTTCTAAGCACTCTACCAGCCCGACTTCTTTGAGTTTGGGACCATAGATGGTTTGCGTACCTTCCTTCGCAGCATTCAACAATCTGAAGTCGATGGGATCTATATTGAGTTTTGCCGCTAACTCATTCATGGCCATCTCTGCAGCAAATTCCGCCTGGGGTGCCCCAGGGGCACGATATGCGGCGACCTTTGCCTTGTTGACCACGACGTCATAGCCTTCAACAAAGAGATTTGGAACGTCATAAGGCGTAAAGATCGTCATGCAGCCTGGCCCCATTGGCGAACCTTTAAAAGCCCCTGCCTCAAAATGTAGCGTGGCTTCCATTGCAACAATCTCACCGGATTGCTTGGCGCCAATCTTGACATGGGAACGGCTCGCGGACGCGGGGCCCGAGGCACGAAAAACCTCCTCTCGGCTCATGATCATTTTCACGGGCCGACCACTTTTTTTGGATAAGATCATCGCGACAGGCTCAAGATACACGGTGGTCTTGCCCCCGAAACCGCCGCCAATTTCGCTCGCAATGACCTTTACTTGGCCGAGTTTCATCTTAAGGAGCTTTGACACCGAGGCTCTAACGTCGAAATGACCTTGGGTCGATGCCCAAACCAGCGAAGGCGCTTTGTCATCGTAGCGTACGACGGTCGCATGAGGCTCGATGTAACCCTGATGAACCGTGGGCGTCTCGTAAGTTCGCTCCACAATGACATCCGCCTCGGCAAATCCAGAAGCCACATCGCCTTTCTTGAGTTCCATTCTCGAGGCCACGTTCGAGGGTGTGGTTGCAGGCTCTGTGAGGCCTTGCGTCATCATATCCTCGTGAAGAAGTGGCGCGTCCTCAGCCAAGGCTGCATCGATGGTCATTACAGGGGGCAGCACCTCATATTCGACTTCGATGAGATTCAGTGCCATGGCTGCGGCGGCCTCGCTTGTGGCCGCAATGGCGGCAATCGCATGGCCGTGATACAAGACTTTTTTATCGGCGAGCACGTTACGCGCGAGATCTAAGACATCCATCATAGCCTCGCCCGCAGCGAAGGCTTCACTATTTACTGAGGGAAAGTCTTGGTGCGTCGCAACAGCCAACACATCCGGGTGTGCCTCTGCTTTGCTCACATCGAGTTTCTTGATTTTGGCGTGCGCGTGGGGACTCCGAAGTATTTTTCCCCAAATCATGCCAGGTAATCGAAAATCAGCGCCGTAGTTTGCGCGCCCAGTCACCTTGTCAAAGCCATCGGGTCTGATTGTTCGCTGACCGATGTGCTGAAATTGTCTCGCTTCGCTCATATTACGAGGCCTCCTTTAGAACCGAAGCAGCATCCATGACTGCTTTGATGATTTTGTCATAGCCTGTGCATCGACAAAGATTACCCGCCAAGAAGTAGCGAGCCTCCTCTTCCGTGGGATTTGGATTTTGCGCAAGCAACGCCTTGGTTGAAACGATGAGCCCCGGGGTGCAAATGCCGCACTGCAAGGCGGCATGTTCCAAAAACTTCTCTTGGATGACGTGCAACTGATCTTTGTCTGCGACCCCTTCGATCGTCTCGATCTTCGCGCCCGAGGCTTCAACCCCCAGCACGAGACAAGCACATACCAACTCACCGTCCATCACCACCGAGCAAGCACCACAGTCGCCCGATCCGCAGCCTTCTTTCGTGCCCGTGAGAAGCAAATCATTCCTCAGCATATTGAGAAGCGTCGTGCTTGGATCGATGAGGCATTCGACGGCCTCGCCGTTAATTTCGGTTTGTACATGCGTTTTCATACTGCCTCCCGGGCTCTTTCGGCCGCGATGCTGACTGCGCGCTTGGCCAGCACCCCGACGACATGTCTTCTGAACTCTGCGGTTCCCCTGCGATCGGATATCGGTTGAGACGCGGAGCTAGCAGCGTCTGCCACCGCTGCGAGGATGTCTGGGGTAATGATATTTCCGATGAGTAAGTCGCTTGCAGCAGCGACAATGATGGCCGTGGGGGCAACCGCGCCGATTGCGAGCCGGGCATCACGACAGATGCCGTCATCGTCAAGGGTAATGCTTGCGCCAGCACTTGCGACTGCAATATCCATCTCGGTTCTTGGGATAAAACGCAAATAGGCGTCTGAAGTTCTCGCACTCGGCCTTGGGAGCTCAATCTGCGTTAGGATCTCGCCAGCGGTTAAACAATTTCGGCCTACACCCGTCACGAAATCTTCTACCGGAACCGAACGCTCACCCTCAGGGCCCGCAATATGACACACCGCGCGGTTGGCAATGAGCGCTGGGATGGTATCTGCGGCAGGCGATGCATTGCAAAGGTTACCGCCAACGCTGGCCCTGCCCTGTACTTGAGACGAACCGATCAGGTATGCCGCTTCAACGAGACCCGGGAATAGCGCTTTAACATCCTCTCGGCGGGTCAACTTCGCACAACACAGTGAAGGCCCTAATCGAAGAGCCTCTGCATCGATCGATACCGTCTGCATGCCCTCTATTTTCTTTAGATCAACGATTAAACGTGCGTCACCCACCAATTTTTGCATTTGAATGATGAGGTCCGTTCCTCCAGCCATGACTTTCGATGGCAAGTCACTGCTTGCGAGCAGAGCGACAGCCTCGTCCACGCTGGTCGGCGCGTGGTAGGTTACTGCAACCATAATCTGTTCCTTGTTATCTCTTGGTGCATAAGAATAGCTGAGCCCCTTATAACATGAGTCCAATTGCTGGGAGAAGATCCAAACCGTGAAGACGCTCGACACTACCGATCAGAAGGCACACTGATGCACCCCCAGATAACCTAAAGGGCCTTTCACTATCACCTTGTTTGATAAAGAAAGACCGATGTTTGATAACGAAAGACCGATGTCTGACGAGCCAAAACCCTCGGGTCGAAGGGTTTCGTCTTAAAAGCCAGCCCCGCCAGTTAGCCCACCAGATGTACGGCAGCGCCAATCAAGCTACCCAGCAATAAAATTAGCAGTGGAATCTCGCCCACCAGCATGCCTAACCCTCTGGATTTTGGGTCTTTGACGTACCCAATGGCATAAAGCTGCCGTCCAATGAGATAAACGCCCCCCAGCGCCGCGGCTGGATACTGACCCCAGAGGTAGCCGAAGCAAAAAAGTGAAGGAATGAGAATCACCAGCCGTTCCATCGTGTTGTAGTGGACTCGAAACCATCGATCAAAGATCTCATGGCCAGATGTCGCAGGCGCTGGGACGTTGTAGAGCCCTCTGGCTCGACCCACCATCAACCCAAAGCCCCAAAACTGAAGCAGCGCGAGTGCGCTCACAAACGCAATGATTTCCATAATGCAACTCTCTTGAATGGTGGTTGGACTTTAACCGAGAAGCCTACCTTCGCGCCAAGGATACTCGTTTAAAAAGCTCGGCGCTGAGTGCGGGACTGACCCGCGCTTAGGGGGAACCCTTGTGCCTTGGCCTC
>JALRJG010000007.1:0-13428 GCA_023261215.1 Pseudomonadales bacterium
ATCTTTTGTCACCAAGCCTCGCTTACCCGTGCCCTCGACATCGGCTAAATCGATGCCTGACTCATCGGCAAGTTTTCTCGCAGAGGGACTGGCTAATTGCGAGCTTTCATCAAGGACCTCAGCGGTATCGGGCTCTAGGCCAGCCGCCTCAGACTCTGGCTGAGAAGCGGATTCCGATGCCGCCTCTCCGGCAACAAACACAGCCAACACCTCTTCAGATGTGACGATGTCTCCCACAGCCCTAACGATCTCAGTGACGGTCCCATCTGAGGGCGCCACCACCTCTAAAACCACCTTATCCGTCTCGATATCAACCAACACTTGGTCTCGACGAACGGGCTCCCCGGGGACAACGTGCCAGGTTGCAACTTCACCATCATTGATGGACTCAGGGAACACCGGCGCTTTGATTTCCATACTGCTTCCTTTTTGCGACTTCTTACGACTTCTTACGAATTCTTACGACTTGTACACTCTCGCACCACGCACCGCGTCCTCTATGGAGGACTCACATCGCTCAATCAGCGCGCCTTGGCCGGTCGGCGGCATTGAACGACGCAGCCCTGATGCGTGATCAACCCACTGTTTAGGTCACCCGCCTTCTTGGTCTGCCGCGACAGCCCTCAGTGGTTTGGGGACGCAGGCTGACTCGTAGTCACCCACACCTTCGGTTCGATCAACGCTCGCCAACGCCCTCAGGCAGTTCGAGCCCGCTATAAAGACCTTGCCCTCTCATTCCAACACCTCAGTGCCATCGCCCCTCAGTGCGAGATCAATCAGCTCATGTTGCTGCCTGGTGTGCAGCCCCATATTCCCAGCTGCTGCCGCGGCAGACGCTCGACGGCCCGCGTACGTCAGCATTAAATCGGGGTAATGAAGGCGGAGCACACGCCGCATGTGATGTTGACTGCTGTACCACGCGCCCTGATTCATGGGTTCTTCTTGGCACCAAACGGTTTCTTTCACATTATCGTAATGCGCCAACATTTCGCTGAGGGGGCCTTCAGGAAAAGGGTACAACTGCTCAATTCTAAGGACGCCCACTTTGTTGAGGCCAAGCGACTCGCGCGCCTCAATCAAATCGTAATAAACCTTCCCACTGCAGAGCACCAGACGCTCGATTTCACCGGGCGGCGCCAACGCGTGGCCGTCGGCTAACACTTCATGAAATTGACCTTCCGTGAATGCGTCGCGATCGGACACGGCACGGGGGTGCCTGAGCAAGCTCTTTGGCGACATGATGACCAACGGTTTTCTTGCGGGATTCAGCATTTGTCGCCGCAAGACATGAAAAATCTGCGACGGCGTGCTGGGCACGCACACTTGGATATTGTGCTCAGCGCACAACTGCAAATAACGCTCAAGCCGTGCCGACGAATGCTCGGGTCCGGCACCCTCATAACCGTGCGGCAAAAGCATCGTGAGCCCGGACATCCGACCCCACTTCTGCTCACCACTGGTGATAAATTGATCAATCACCACCTGCGCGCCGTTCGCAAAATCACCAAACTGGGCTTCCCAAATCACTAGCGTTCGAGGACTGGTCTGCGAATAACCATACTCGAACGCAAGCACGGCTTCTTCTGATAACAGTGAGTCATACAGATTAATTTCGCCTGGCACGTCGAGCGCAGAGAGCGGCATGAAGGCGTCCCCCGTGACTTGCTCGTGCAGAACTGCATGTCGGTGGGCAAAGGTCCCTCGACCCACGTCCTGACCTGTGAGTCGAATGTGATACCCCTCATCGAGCAACGTGGCGTACGCCATGATTTCGGCGAATCCCCAATTAAAGGGTTGAACACCCTCGTTCATCGCCTCGCGTTCATCCAAAATGCGCTGAACCTGCCGATGCACCTTGAATTCAGGCGGCAACGCCAGGAGCGATCGCCCCAACGCCTTGAATCGAGCGCCGTCGACACGGGTCACCACGCTTTGATTTCGATCCGGGTTAAGGTGGGGTGTCCAATCCACATAGAGCGACGTATCGGGCTCCTTTAGATAATCCCATGCCACCGCACTGCCTTCGTCCAGTGCATCCCGATAGGCCAGAATCCGCCGCTCATATTCCGCAAGTTCTATCGCGCCTTCCTGAATAAGTTTTTGCGAATACTGGCTCAATGTCGTCGGGTGCGAACGGATCCTGTCGTACATCACAGGCTGCGTGATGGCCGGTTCATCGCCCTCATTGTGTCCACGACGCCGATAACACACGATGTCGATGATCACGTCTTTTTTAAACTTCATCCGATAGTCAAGCGCTAGCTGGGAAACAAAGAGCACCGCTTCAGGTTCATCACCGTTCACATGAAAAACCGGTGCCTGGACCATCTTGGCCACTTCCGTACAGTAATGCGTTGAGCGGGCGTCGATTTGTTGGTGGGTCGTGTAGCCAATTTGGTTATTGATGATCACGTGTATCGTGCCACCGGTATAAAAACCTCGCGTTTGTGACATCTGGAAGGTTTCCATCACCACACCCTGGCCTGCAAACGCTGCATCGCCATGAACATTAATGGCCAGCACTTGATCACCCAGCACATCGTCTCTTCGATCCATGCGCGCCCGGACCGAGCCTTCTATGACGGGCGCCGCGATCTCCAGGTGACTGGGGTTAAATCCGAGCGCGAGATGCATTTCGCCACCCGGGGTCATCAGGTTCGAAGAGAACCCCTGATGATATTTCACGTCGCCTGAGGAGACCGTGTCCTGATATCGACCCTCAAACTCATCAAACAGCTCCGCCGGGTCCTTGCCCATCAAATTGACCAACACATTCAGCCGGCCTCGATGCGCCATGCCGATCACCGTTTCCTTGACCCCATGGGTCCCTGCGCGGTGGATCAATTCTGCTAGGCAGCAGATAAACGTCTCCGCCCCCTCCAGCCCAAACCGTTTGGTGCCCGGATATTTTTTCCCAAGATAGAGCTCAAGTCCCTCGGCTGCGAGAATCCGGTCGAGCAATCGTCGCCGAGTGCCATGCCCGTAATACGGATGGGTTTGGGTCGTCTCCATGTGTTCCTGAACCCAACTCTGTTCGAGTTGGTCAGTGATATGCATGAATTCAGCTCCAATCGCCCCACAGTAGGTGGTTTCCAGCACTTGAATGATTTCACTCAGTGTCGCTTCGCTCTGGCCTATGGCGAGCGAACCCACTTGGAATCGGGTGTCGATATCTGCAAGCGATAATCCATGGAAACCCAGTTCCAGACTGGGCACCGACTGTTTGGGCGCGAGACCAAGCGGATCCAAGGTGGCCTTCAAATGACCCCGTCTCCGATACGCGTTAATCAGCTCGCCAACGGCGAATTGCTTGCGCTCGTGTTGCGCGGACACCGAAGACGCCGGAGCCGGCACCACGCGGGACTGATTCTTGGCAAGCAATAGGAAGTGATCGCGAACCGTCGCGTGCGAAAGATCCGAGCTTTGCTCAACCTGCAATTGAGGCAGGCCTTCGAAGTAGGACTTCCAGGGCTCTGGGCAGCCTAAGGGATCTTGCAGAAAATCCTCAAAAAGGGATTCGACGTAAGCACTGTTGCCGCCAGAAATATGGCTGGATTGCCATAGTTCGGCCATAGATTTGGGGGTCATGGGCTGCCACTCTCAAAGCGCGCCCTATTGTACCGCCCCTCGGCAGCAGTCCCAAACGATGCGTTAGAAAAATTCTTCTCTAAACCGCTCGGTCGAGTAGCATGGTTCGGATATGGCCAATCGCGCGTGTTGGATTCAGCCCCTTGGGACATACACTCACGCAATTCATGATGCCTCGGCACCGAAACACACTGAATGGATCCTCAAGATTGGATAGCCGCTCTTCTGTGGCCGTATCTCGGCTGTCCGCGATGAAGCGGTAGGCTTGGAGCAATCCCGCCGGACCGATGAATTTATCAGGGTTCCACCAAAAACTTGGGCACGAGGTAGAACAACACGCACACAAAATACACTCGTACAGGCCATCAAGCTTTTCGCGATCCTCAGGCGATTGCAGGCGCTCCTTAGTCGGTGGCAGTGTGTCGTTTTGAAGATAAGGCTCAACCCGACGGTAGTTCTCGTAAAACTGTTCCATATCCACAATGAGATCACGAATGACCGGAAGTCCGGGCAAAGGACGAAGCTTTAATTTTCCACCTTTGGCGACCTCAGACACCGGCGTAATGCAGGCGAGGCCATTTTTCCCATTCATGTTCACCCCATCCGAGCCACACACGCCCTCTCGACAGGAGCGCCGATAGGTCACCGAAGGGTCTTGCTCCTTGATGAGGGCCATCACATCCAACACCATCAAATCTCGTCCCTCAGGGATATCGACTTGGTAATCCTGCATGTAGGGCCGGTCGTCAGTTTCCGGGTTGAAGCGATAAACACTCACTTGCATCACTCAGTTCCTTCTTGTGTAACACCTTGAGGTGTTGTTCTCTCTTGGTTCAACGTCCTGTCGATCAATTCGTTGACAATACCGGGGAACCCGATGGGACCCTCGGTGCCATCAAAAGCCGTTAGTAATGTCGCGCCTTGGGTTCAAAGCGCTCCATGGTTTTGGGTTCAAAATTCACGTCTCGCTTACCCAAAGATTTGGTCTTTGGATCATAGATTGAATGGGCTAACCAATGCTCATCGTCACGTTCTTGGAAGTCATCTCGAGCGTGAGCGCCCCGGCTCTCCTTTCGACCCTCCGCACTGACAGCGGTTGCCTCAGCGATTTCCAGAAGATTATCAAGCTCAAGGGCCTCTAAACGCGCGGTGTTGAACGCCCTGGACTTGTCTTGCAAGTGGGCTTGTCCGATTCTTTCCCTCAACTCCCCTAACTTTTTGATGCCCTCTTGCATTGGCCCTTCCTTACGGAAAACGCCAAAGTTCAATTGCATACAGGCCTGCAATTCTTTTTTGAGTTCGGTCGGCGATTCACCACCAGAGGACTCATTCCATCGATGCATGCGTGCCGTGGCGGCATCAATATCTGATTCGCTCGATGCGCGGACGCTCATTCCTTGAGTGAGGGCTTCATTGATGTAGAGTCCCGCCGCTCGGCCAAAGACCACCAAATCAAGCAACGAGTTACCGCCCAAGCGATTCGCACCGTGGACCGAAACACAAGCCGCTTCGCCCACAGCAAAAAGACCTGGCACCGCCTCGTCTTCACCCGCTGCATTTCGAGTAATCGCCTGGCCATGAATATTGGTTGGCAACCCGCCCATCATGTAATGGCAAGTAGGCACCACGGGAATCGGTTCTTTCACCGGATCGACATGAGCGAACGTTTTCGACAGCTCGACGATGCCAGGCAGCCTGGAATGCAGAATATCCTCGCCCAAGTGGTCGAGCTTCAACAACACATGATCCCCTTCAGGACCGGCGCCGCGGCCTTCCAAGATCTCGAGCACCATGCTTCTGGCGACCACATCTCGACCTGCTAGATCTTTTGCATTGGGCGCGTAGCGCTCCATGAATCGCTCGCCATCCTTATTAATGAGATATCCGCCTTCTCCACGACAACCCTCGGTTACGAGCGTTCCGGCGCCAGCGATGCCTGTGGGATGGAATTGCCACATCTCCATATCCTGCATGACGTAGCCGGCTCGAAGTGCCATGCCCGTGCCATCCCCAGTGTTCATCAAGGCGTTGGTGGTGGAGGCGTAAATTCGACCAGCGCCCCCAGTGGCGAGCACTGTCGCCTTAGACTTGATGTAGTGAACTTCACCCGTTTCCATACAAATCGCGATGACGCCGGTCACGGCACCATCCGCGTTCTTCACCAAGTCAACGGCAAACCATTCGTTAAAGAACGTTGAACCCGCCTTCAAATTGCCCTGGAACAACGTATGAAGAAGCGCATGACCGGTGCGATCCGCCGCGGCACACGTTCTCGCCGCTTGGCCGCCGTTCCCAAAATCCTTGCTCTGACCGCCGAACGGACGTTGATAAATCCGGCCATTTTCTTTACGCGAGAAAGGCAAGCCCATGTGCTCAAGTTCGAAGACCGCCTCAGGGCCGACACTGCACATGTATTCGATGGCGTCCTGATCTCCAATGTAGTCGGACCCCTTCACGGTGTCGTACATGTGCCAACGCCAATCATCATTGGGATCCTCGCTAGCAATCGCGCACGTGATCCCGCCTTGCGCTGATACCGTGTGCGAGCGGGTTGGAAAAACCTTAGAAACCACCGCTGTCTTGTGCCCAGATTGGGCCAGTTGAAGGGCTGCGCGAAGCCCGGAGCCCCCGCCTCCGATGATGATTGCGTCAAACTCTAATGTTGAAAGATTAGACATACTTAATTACCCCAAAGAATCTGGATGCCCCAAATCAGGTAGCTGAGGATCGCCAATACACACACCAGTTGGTAAATCGACCGGAGCGTATCGCCGATCGGACCCATGGTTCTTGCGCGCAGATAGTCGGTGCCTATGGTCCACATACCAATCCACGCGTGAACGCAGGTCGCAAGTATCACCAGCAGCGTCGCAATTTTCATGAGGGTGCTATCGAACAATCCCGCCCAACGCTCAAACGACCATTCGGGTGTCATCACAATGATGCCAACAAGCAGTACCGTGTAAATCGCGATGATGATCGATGACATACGCTGGAGGTACCAATCGCCTACCCCATTACGAGAAAAACTAGTGACTTGCGTAACCATGGAACCTCCTTGTTACGAGCGGTAAATATTACGAGCGAACAATTTGATTAGATGACCCAGAGCGTCATCAACGCGATCAATGCGAGTGAGACCAACAACGTCACGATAGCCGCCGTTCGGCCAACAGCCAGGGATTCCGCATCGCTCCCGTCCAACAGGAGATGTTTAATACCGGCCACAAAGTGGTAAATCAGCGCGGCAAGACTGACCCAAAGAATGCTTTTCGCGATACCCGAGGTCAGAAGTGTTTGGACCTCCTCGAACCCTGAGGCCGAACTCAGCGATAGCTCTAAAACGTACAGCGCAAATCCAAAAGCGACGAACAGCGCAACGCCTGCGACTCGGTGTGTAATCGACGCCAAAGCGGTGATCGGCCAGCTGAACTGCAGCAAATCGCCAATCCCGACGTTGATGGGCCTATTCGAATTTTTCAAAACTGATCTCCCTGTCAATCTTTTTTCGTCCGGCATGGTGCCATGCCGTTTTCAAGCTACGTCTTAAACCGTGCACCGCCTTAATTTGCGGTCATTTTTATGTTGCCACCTGGGTGCTCATCGATTAACTGCCGCGAGACCGAGGCGCCTCTGCAATTGAACCCAAGCCCCACCTCGAGATCGGCGGCCGCGGATCCTTCCCGTTCGATTGCAGATCGATCCAAGCCAGCATTAGGACGCGTGCACAGCCATTTAGGCACCGAAAAAATCTTTCGAAATCTCGGGCTTTGACTGCAATTGTGCCCTTTTTGAACGACGCGCCATGATAGAGTTTTGACCCCCAAAAAACAAACCTATTTGGGGTTGGTAACCGATGACCTGGGCTTTACAGCAGACGGCCCATTTGATTAGATGTTGCGTCCTGGCCAACGGCTGATAGAACGACTGAGCACCCTAAAGTTCTTCGCATCCGCCATGGCTACGTGCTTGTTCTAGGGCCTGCACCGTGGCGATTCGGGCTACCATTCGGGTTGCGAAATGGACCGAAACCGCCATTGACTAACCATCGGACCGTTCACATGCACGCGCCCAAAGGCACGCCCCCTCGAACAGGCGATGGATAACCAGGGTTGCAAAACGGTTGGAGCCAGCCGGGAGATGCAAAACGCACGCTAGGCGTTAGTTAGGGAAACTGGCGCTCATCTCATCCAGCAAAAGAAAGTGAGCAATATGAAACATGATGTAAGCATTACCATCGACGGCAAAACGGTCGCACTGCCTGTCCTCGAGGCGACGGCCGGTCTTGATGTGATCGACGTGCGCGGCCTCATCAGCGAAGGCCTGTTCACCTTTGACCCAGGCTTTTTGTCGACGGCCAGTTGCGAATCCAAGATCACCTACATCGATGGCGATGCTGGGGTCCTCACCTATCGTGGTTATCCCATTGAAGCCCTCGCATCCGGGGCAGAGCATCTTGAAGTGTGCTACCTCCTACTCCACGGTGAGCTCCCCACGCAAGCCGAACTTGCTCAGTTCAAGTCTGATATCAATGAACGAATGCCAATCGACGCCCAGTTCGCAAAAATTTTTGACGGTTTCACAGCAACTGCGCACCCTATGTCCATGCTGTGTGCCGGTGTCGGTGGCTTGGCAGCACTGTTCCATGAAGGACTAGATATCTACAACGCTGACCACCGGATGGAGTCAGCCATGCAACTGATTGCCAAAGTGCCAACGCTCGCGGCCATGAGTTATCGCAAGTCCATCGGTCGGGAATTCGTCGATCCAGATCCGTCGCTCGGTTACGCCGAAAATTTCCTCAACATGTGCTTTGGCGAGAGCGGCAAGCCCTCATCGGTAAGCCCAACCCTCGCGAGTGCGCTCGATCGAATATTCATACTCCACGCTGATCACGAACAAAACGCGTCAACGTCGACGGTTCGTTTGGCAGGGTCAACGGAATGCAATCCTTATGCAGCGATCGCAGCAGGCATCGCGGCGCTTTGGGGCCCTTCACATGGTGGCGCCAATGAAGCGGTTCTCGATATGCTGAATGAAATCGGCGATGTTGCAGTCGTCAACGACTACGTTGCCAAAGCCAAAGACAAAGATGATCCCTTTAAACTCATGGGCTTTGGCCATCGCGTGTACAAGAACTTTGATCCACGCGCTCTCGTGATGCAGGAAAGTTGTCACGCTGTTTTAGCCGAGCAAGGGGTCGAGGATGAACCCTTGCTTAAGATCGCCACCACCCTTGAGAAGATGGCCCGAGAAGAGCCTTACTTCATCGAACGCAAACTCTACCCCAATATCGATTTCTACTCGGGGATCACCTTAAAAGCCATGGGCATTCCGACCCCCATGTACACCGCGTTGTTTGCGCTGGGCAGAACCCCCGGATGGATTTCTCATTGGTCGGAAATGCTTTCCGTTCCCTTTAAAATTGGCAGACCCAGACAACTGTATACGGGCCCAACACAGCGGGACTTTGTGCCCATCAGCGATCGATAGCCGCTGCTTTAGAGGCGCCTGGCGTCATTCATCTATTATCGGCTTGATCGCTGGCGCTCAACTGACATGAATCGCCAGCCGGCGACTCTAAAGGGGCCCCATCAACCGACTAAAATGGCTGCAGTCCGTCCATCTGAACGCTGTGTTTTGCCTCTGGCGCACGCACCAAAGTCGATAGGACCCGTCTTTGACATGAGATTCGAAATGAGGGGCAAGGTCTTTATTTCAAATAGCTGAACAATGAACGAGGCGCGCCTCAGTGACGCGCCCTGCTAGACTCTCGAGCAACGACGAATCACGGTCACCAATACCAAGAGGGTGTCACGCGCACCGAGACGTCAGACGGGCCACTCAGATCGCGATCAGGACCGTGGGCGCCGCCATTAGGAAACACTTTCGCTACCATGCAAATAAAAGAGGACAGACTATGAGCATCACCGCCAACATCGAAACAAGCAAGGGCACCATTGGCCTCACACTGTACGCCGAGGAGGCGCCGGTCACGGTTGCCAGCTTTGTGAATCTAGCGAATCGTGGCTACTACGATGGATTGACGTTTCACCGAGTCATCGGCGACTTCATGATTCAGGGCGGTTGTCCATTTGGCACCGGAACCGGCGGGCCGGGCTATCGGTTCGAAGACGAGTTTGTGGCAAGCCTACGCCACGATCGACCGGGCCAACTGTCAATGGCCAATGCTGGACCGGGTACGAATGGCAGTCAGTTTTTTATCACCCATGTTCCAACGCCTCATCTCGATGACAATCATTCGGTCTTCGGTTCAGTCAATGGCGAATCGGATCAAGCCGTCGTCGATGCGATCAGACAAGGGGACACCATTACTCAAATTACGATCGAAGGTGACATCGACGAGCTCATGAACGCTCAAGCGGATCGACTCGCGAGCTGGAATGAAGCGCTGGATGCATCGTTCCCAGACCTGAAAGCCTGATTGCTTTTCCCATGCGCGGAACCATCTTGGATGCGAACAGTCTGGGAGATGCTGACCTCTCTCCCGTGACGCAGCTACTAGACGACTGGACCGTGCATGGGGCAACGCGCCCGGAGGAAACGTACGAACGCATCCAAGGGATTGATGTCGTCCTGACGAATAAGGTGGTCCTTGATGCCGCGCTGATCGAGGCCGCAAGTGCCCTAAAGTTCATTGGCATCATGGCGACGGGCACCAACAATGTTGACTTGGACGCAGCAAAAAGGCGCGGGGTCATTGTCTGCAACGCCGTGGGCTACGCCACACCTTCAGTGGCGCAGCATACGTTTGCACTGATCCTCAACCTCGCAACCCGCCAGTACCGATACATCGACGACACCGCTCGAGGGCAATGGCTTGCGAGCGATGTGTTTTGCCGACTCGACCATCCAATTGTTGAACTCTCAGGAAAAACGCTGGGCATCATCGGCCTAGGCGAGCTTGGCTTAGCCGTCGCGCGATTGGGTCAAGCGTTCGGCATGACCGTTCTCGCCCTTGAAACGCAACGCCCCTCAAAAGTTGACGATATTGCGCGAGTCAATCTTTCAACTTTGCTGAACGAGAGCGATGTCTTGTCACTCCACTGCCCTCTCACTGACGAAAATATTCACCTCATCAATGAAGACACCTTGAGACAAATGAAACGCTCAGCGCTCCTGATCAATACGGCTCGAGGCGCCCTCGTGGATTCCAAGGCGCTGCTCACTGCATTGGACCAAAAGCGGATCTCAGGCGCGGCGATCGATGTGCTCGCGAGTGAACCCCCAACTGCAGAGGAACCGCTCCTCCAGGTTCGCCGGGAGGATTTAATCGTCACGCCGCACAACGCATGGGGCGCTGCGGAGTCGCGAGCACGTTTAATTGACCAGTTAAAAGACAATGTACTTGCGTGGGCATCGGGGGCGCCTGTTCGCAGGGTCTTCCCAACCTGATCATTACCATTTTATAAGGGTCCTCTGAAATTCATCGGATGATGATTTCGCAAGCGGCCGCCCTTGCGTGACTCTAGTAGATCCAACCCGGGTGCTATACTCGACCCATGACAGAATCCACAGCTTCAGCGCCGCAGCCTGGTTTACTCGAAACCCTGCTGGCCTTACTCGCCAGCGAGGGGAGCGCCATGTCACAAGCGATGTTGCTGGCAGGGTTACCCTCCATAGAGTCGGACCTGTCCCCCGAACTCGCGCTTCGAGCCACCCGACGTCTGGGATTTGATTCAACCCTTCGTAGCGTCGACCCTAGAAAGTCGGCTGAAATTTCCAAAATCGAACGACACCATTTTCCCCTCATCGCTTTTGTCGAGGACCGTGCCGAGATTGTTCGAAGTCAAGAGGATCTCGCGAACTGGGTCAGCGGACATACGCAACCCGGGGGCTCTTTATCTTGGGTGAAAGACCAGGTCAATCTCGCGAAACATTGATTGGTCAGTCGAACCGAACACCGCGCTGGTTGTCGCAATTGATCCGCTTGAACCGAACGCTGTACGCAGAAGTCATTGCGGGCTCTCTCTTCGTCAATCTCTTCGCACTCGCGATGCCGCTCTTTGTGATGAACGTCTATGACCGAGTCGTTCCTAACCAAGCCATCGACACTCTCTGGGTCCTCGGCATCGGCCTCACGCTCGTATTGCTCTTCGACTTATTGATTAAATCTTTGCGCGGATACTTTATTGATATTGCCGGCCGTCGAGCGGATCTCATGTTGTCCGCGATGACCTTTGAACAGGTCATGTCGATGCAGTTGTCTGCTCGACCAACCAAAGTGGGTAGCTTCGCGAATCAGTTGCTCGACTTCGAACAATTCAGGGACTTTTTCACCTCAACAACCCTCACAGCGTTGATCGACCTTCCCTTCGTTGTGCTGTATCTCCTCATCATTTACACCATCGGTGGGTCGATCGTTGTCATCCCCATTATTGCCATTGCGCTGATCTGTCTCGTTGGCGTTGTCGCGCAACGTAAGCTCGCGCCGCAGGTCACGGATTTAATGCAAGCATCAGCAAGGAAAAGCGGCTTACTCATCGAAACGCTTAGCGCGCTGGAACTCATCAAGTCGTCCGCCGCAGAGAGTCAAATGCAAAATCGTTGGGAAAGGCAACAGGCCGATCTTGCCGAATTATCGCTGTCTACGCGGCTTCAGAGCCTTATCGCCTTGAATCTCGTTCAATGGTTGCAGGGAATGACAACTCTGTTGATTGTCGCCGCCGGCGTCTTCAGCATTCGTGAGGGTACGCTTACGATGGGCGGTCTCATTGCATGCACGATCCTGACCGGCCGCAGCATGCAGCCGATGACCCAACTCGCAAGCCTGCTGACCCGGTTTCAGCAAGCGATGGCCGCTTTTCAGTCCGTTCAGAGCTTGATGCAGTTACCGCAGGAACGGGATCTTGAACAACCCCCATTGCATCGTCCGAAGCTCCAAGCGGCGATTCGATTGCGCGAGGTCAACTTCACCTACCCCAACCATCCCTTTCCAACCCTCTCGGCCATCGAACTCAACATTCAACCTGGCGAACGGGTGGGCATCATCGGGCCCACGGGTTCAGGTAAAAGCACGCTCGCAAAGCTCGTCTGTAAGTTTTACAGCCCTGACCAAGGCAGTGTGCTCGTAGGCGGAACGGACCTGCGTCAGGTGGATCCAGGGGACTTACGCAGACAGATCAGCTTTCTTGCCCAGGACGCACCATTGATCAGCGGGTCGGTCCGCGACAACATTCGGTTTGGCCAGGCCACCCTGTCTGATGAGGCGATTGTTAACGCCGCCGAAGTCTCTGGCATTGCGACGTATTTGAATGAGCATCCCGAAGGCTTCGACCTCCAAGTCGGCGAACAAGGTCGTCAACTTTCCGGGGGTCAAAAACAAGCCATCGCGCTCGCACGCGCGTTGTCTAACGGCGCAAACCTCGTGATCTTGGACGAACCAAGCAACGCGCTAGACGGTCAGGCGGAGCAGTCACTGATACAGTCACTCAGCACCTACTTGAGTGATAGAACGCTCATGTTGATCACTCATCGCACCAGCATGCTGGCCCTTGTCGACCGCCTCGTGGTCATGCGCTCCGGTCGTATCGTTCTTGACGGCCCAAAGGCCGAGATCCTTCAGCAGCTGTCTAAGCAACCACAGGCCGTCCGATGAATCGCCGAATCAACGAGTTAAATCGAACGCAACTCGAAACTGCTATCGACGGCCACCCGCTGGCGCATTTCATGCTCTGGAGCATCTCATCATTCATTTTACTGGCCCTACTCTGGGCTAATTTCGCCACACTCGAGGAAGTCACTCGAGCTGATGGCCGGGTGATTCCGTCGAGTCAAATCCAAACCATTCAAAATTTTGAGGGCGGCATTCTGAGCGAG
>JALRJG010000007.1:13438-17449 GCA_023261215.1 Pseudomonadales bacterium
GAGGTCCTGGTCAAAGAGGGCGATCAAGTGGGTCAGGGAGATTCGCTGCTACGGATCGACGACACCCGCTTTAATTCGTCATTCCAAGAAAATCAGTCCACCATCGACTCGCTCAATTATCGTGCCCTGCGACTAGAGGCTGAAATATCCGGCACAGAGCTTAGAGAGCCAGAGGGTTTATCGACCGATCAAAGCCGCTTGCTGTCGGAAGAGCTGAGACTTTTTGAAAGCCGACAAATCGAACTCTCGAGTGCAATTTCGATTCTGAAGGAGCAGCGACAGCAGCACATCCAATCAAAGGAGGAACTCGAGCGAGAGTTGGTCAAACTTTCCCAAAATGCGCAACTTGCAGAGCAGGAGCTGGAGATCACAGCGCCCCTCGTGGATCGTGGCGCAGTTTCGCAGGTTGAACTGCTCAGACTCAAAATGGCGGTTAACGAGGCCAATGGACGCCTTGAGACAGCGAGGCTTAAGCTGCCTAGCGCTGCCTCCATGATCCAAGAAGCTGAGGAAAAAATTATCGAGCGGCAGCAACAATTTAAATCTCAGGCTCAGGAAGAACTCACGTTGGTGCGAGCCGAACTCTCACGCTTGACCTTCTCAAACATTGCCCTGCAGGACCGCGTCGCCCGAACCGAGGTCCAGTCACCTGTCGAGGGTGTCGTCAATCGAATCCTGGTCACCACGCGTGGCGCGGTCATCCAGCCGGGGATGGATCTGATCGAAATTGTCCCCACCAACGATACGTTGCTGGTTAACGCAAAAGTAAGGCCAGTGGATATCGCCTTCATTCGACCTGGACAAAAAGCGATGGTCAAACTCACCGCCTACGACTATGCCATCTACGGTGGTCTAGAGGCGACGTTAGAGCAAATCGGTGCCGATACCATTGTCGATGAAACCGGCGAACATTATTTTCAAAT
Source organism: Pseudomonadales bacterium (assembly GCA_023261215.1). Lineage (GTDB taxonomy): Bacteria > Pseudomonadota > Gammaproteobacteria > Pseudomonadales > Azotimanducaceae > UBA9926. Next base: position 14,362 of record JALRJG010000007.1, read on the forward strand.
TCGAGTGCGGACTGAAAAGAATCATTTGGGAAGCGAAACCGCGCCGTTGCCCATCATGACGGGCATGGTCGCTTCGGTAGACATTATCACCGGAGAGAAAACGGTGATGGATTACGTGTTGAAACCCATTAAGCGAGCCACCGCGAACGCCTTAAGAGAGCGCTAGTTAAGGGATAGCCGTCTTCAAGTTCCCTTGAATGCAGGCGATCGTTTCTCTGCAAATGCGCGACGCCCCTCTCGGTAATCATCACTGTCAAAGCACTGGTCAATGAGTGCTTGGACCCCAGCTCGATCTTGTCTCGCTGGATCTTTAATGACGTCCGCGATGGCCGCGCGCGCGGCGCGAATCGTCAAGGGCGCATTCGCGGCGACCCGCATCGCGTAATCGGTAACGAAGTCACGAATTTCGTCTCTTGGCATCACGAAATTAACCAAGCCCATTTGGAATGCCTCGTCCGCACCAAAGTAACGTGCGGAAATCATGATGTCGCGGGCTCGCGCAGGACCGACGACTGATGTGAGCAGATCAAGCCCCTCATATTCGTATCCCAGTCCCAATCGTGCCGCGGGAATCCCAAAGGTTGAGTCTGGTGACGCAAATCTCACGTCTGCCTGGAGCGCCGTCGCCAGCCCACCGCCAATGCAATAACCTTGGATCAGCGCGAGAATCGGTTTGGCCGAATCACGAAGTTGACGCGATGCCTGGCCCGACACCCGAGCATAATCAGCTTTGGCTGCCGCGGAGTGGCGATTCTTATCAAATTCTGAGATGTCTGCGCCGGATACAAAAGCCTCGCCCCCTGCTCCCTGCAATACAATCACTTTAATCGCATCAGACCTGAGGCAGTAGGACAATGCATCCGCTAAGCCCTGCCACATGGCTAAGGAAATCGCATTGCGCCGCTCGGGTTGATTGAACGTAATCCAAGCAAGCCCATCGTCGACATCCAACATCATTTTTTCGGTGTCTAACTCAATTCGAGTCATAAGAAAGGCCTCTCCAAAACACAATACATGCCATCAAATGATGCCTTCACCTTTGAGCAATTCAATATCTTCGGCGGACAACCCAATCGATTCGAGGACATGGCTTGTGTGTTCTCCTCGACGAGGCACCGCACTGGCGCGGCGATGCGCCTCTGGGTGATTGGATAGATTGATGGGCGATCGAACCAAATCCACCTCACCGAATGCGGGATGGTCGGTGGGCAGACGCATCCCGAGCGCCTCAACCTGTGGGTCGTCAAACGCCTCACCCACTGTGTAGATGGGTCCACAGGGGCAACCAATCGCATTGAGCTCTTGGATGAGAGATTCCTGTGACTTGAGCTCCGTCTTCTTCTCGATTTCATGAATCAATAGCTGCCGATTCGCAACCCGTTGACCGTTAGAACTAAACCTCGAGTCGTCTAGAAGATGCTCCAACCCCAGCGCATGACAAAAATCCCGCCACATCCGACCGGTTGTTGCCGCAAGATTGACGTGTCCATCGGATGCTTTGAAGACCCCCATGGGCGCAGCCGTTGGATGGTGGTTGCCCTCTCGCCCCGGCACTTCGCCGGCCATGGTATAGCGGGCCCCCTGAAAATCCAGCTTACTTAGCATCGCTTCCAGTAGACTTGTGTGGACCCATTGGCCTTGCCCCGTTCGCTCTCGTTCGATTAAGGCGAGCAGGATGCCTTGACCGAGAAACATGCCTGCTGATGTATCACTCACCGCAATACCGGCGCGCATAGGCTCGCCATCGGGCACGCCAGTGAGACTCATCAAGCCGCTCATCCCCTGAACGATCTGATCAAATCCAGGGCGCGTCGCGTAAGGGCCCGTTTGACCAAACCCACTGATGCTGGCGACGATCAAGCGGGGGTTAATAGGTTTTAGTGATTCGTAATCTATCTTGAGACGATGTTTCACATCCGTCTTAAAGTTTTCAACCAAGACATCGGCGGTGGCGACAAGCGTCTTCAGAACCTCGTATCCCCTCGGGTCTTTCAGATTCAGCGTGATGCCTTTCTTATTGCGATGAAGATTTTGCGAGTCAGGCGAGTTCCAGTGTCCGGTCACATCTTGCGCATCGCTTTCGCCAGGGGGCTCAACTCGGATCACCTCGGCCCCCCAATCGGCAAGCAGTCGCACAGCGACGGGTCCCGCCCGGACGATACTCAGATCGAGGACACGGATATGGGAGAGCGGCCCGGCCACTTCGGGCTTATCGATTACCTAGCGCGCTTCTGAGTGCGCGAGCGACTTCCGAGAGCTTGGCTTGTAACCGCTTGGTGTTGCCCGGCCCCATGCGGATCAATTGTTTTTGCGCTGGCGCAAGCCCCTCCAACTCGGCATCCGCAAACTCGTACATCACCACCGGCCTTCGCAATTCAATTTCACCCTCGACGACGGGAGTCTCCAGGAGTAAGCCAATGGCACTGAAAACCACCCGATCAAAATCAGTCTCAGGCATGCCCAACTCCTTATACGCCTGACCGAGCAAGGGACTGATCAGCACATAGAAATCTGCCAAGGCCTTCGAATCAATCGAATCAGCAATCCAGGTAAAGATGTCGTATCGAGCGTAGCTCGCAGGATTCAATATATATTCGTTTTCACCCACACTAATCGCGGAAAACCCAGTTCTTGGCGCGAGGACTTGAACCGCTGAACGGATAACCCGACCCTCAGAAACGCCGTGGGTGAACCCGACGAACTTACGGATCAAATCATCCACCGCCAGCCATCGGTGCAGTCCCTCGTGTCGACTCATACCCACAAGGGCATCCCTGACCAGCGCATCGCTTGCATCGAGCAACGGCAAGATAAACTCCGGCTCGATCGGCTCCGGTTCTGGCTCCGGCTCTTCTTCCAAGATCTCGGGTTCGATATCGGTCTGTACCGGCGCAATCACCTCCGGCTCGGGTTCCGGCTCGGGTTCCGGCAATTGAGGCAATGCGATCACCGCCTTCGGTGGCGGCGCGGGCTCTGGTTCTTCGTTCATCACCATGACGCCAAGGACGACTGCAATCACCAGCGTCAGACCAATGGCTCCGAGCAACCCTTTATTCTCTAACATCGCACCCCCCAGGGTTCATGACTT
>JALRJG010000080.1 GCA_023261215.1 Pseudomonadales bacterium
CACATTCTTCGAGATGCTGGGTAATTTCAGTTTTGGAGACTATTTCAAGAGTGAAGCCATTCGCTTTAGCTGGGAGTTCCTAACCGAGATCATCCAGCTGCCCAAAGACAAGCTGTGGGTCACGATTCACGACAGCGATGATGAAGCCTGGAACATATGGGTCAACGAAATTGGCTTCGATCCCGAGCGAATGAGTCGAATGGGAGACAAAGATAACTTCTGGACGATGGGCGATACAGGGCCTTGCGGTCCATGCTCCGAAATCTTTTACGATCATGGTCCAGACGTTCCGGGCGGTCCGCCTGGCAGCCCCGATGACGATTTAGACCGATATATTGAGATTTGGAATCTGGTTTTCACCCAGTTTGATCGTCAGGTTGATGGCACCTTGATCCCATTGCCGAGCCCCTGTGTTGATACCGGCATGGGCCTTGAGCGACTTGCAGCGGTCTTGCAGCATGTACATAACAATTACGACACAGACCTATTTCAGCCGATCATTCGCGAAGCGGCTCGGATCCTATCGGTTGAAGACGTCGATCATCCCTCATTGAAAGTGATCGCAGATCATTTGCGTTCAGCCGTGTTTTTGATTGTCGATGGTGTGTTGCCCTCCAACGAGGGACGGGGTTACGTGATGCGACGAATCATTCGTCGAGCGCTACGACATGGCCATGCACTGGGTGCCAAAGAGCCCTTCTTCTGCCAACTCGTCGGTGTGCTTGGGGCCACGATGGGCGGAGCCTATCCCTTCGTGAAATCCATGCAAGCTCAAATAGAACGGGTTCTGGAAAAAGAAGAGGAACAATTCCAGCTGACGCTCGACCAAGGGATGCGCATTTTAGAAGAGGCGCTCGCGACGTTGCAGGACCAAACGATTCCGGGTGATCTGGTTTTCAAACTCTACGATACCTTCGGGTTCCCCACGGATTTAACCGGTGATATTGCCCGAGAGCGTGGACTCTCGTTGGATATGGCGGGATTCGAAGCGTCGATGGATGCGCAACGGGAACGAGCCCGCTCGGCCAGCCGTTTCGCCGCGGCTGCGGGTCAGGATTTCGGTTACGAAGGCTCCACAAGGTTTACTGGATACGAAGTCTTGAGCACCAGGTCCAAAGTGGTTGCGCTATATCGAGACAATCAAGCGGTTGAGTCAGTTGGTGCGGGAGATGAAGGGTACGTCATTCTGGAAGAGACACCGTTTTACGCGGAGAGCGGTGGTCAGGTCGGTGATCAGGGTCGCTTGATCCTGGGAGACGCTCAAATCACGGTATTGGACACTATCAAATCCGACGAAGCACACGTGCACAGGGTTCGGGTAGAGGAAGGCACTGCAGCGCTTGGGGCTGCTTGTCTAGCCGAGGTTGCTGCAGATCAGCGCGCGGCCACGGCACGCCATCATTCGGCCACCCATCTGCTTCACGCCGCGCTGAGAACCGTCCTCGGGACGCATGTGAATCAGCGGGGATCTTTGGTCGATGGCGAGAAACTTCGGTTTGATTTCTCACACTTTGAAGCAGTGACGTCAGGTGAACTCGATCAGATCGAATCTCTGGTGAATGAGGAAGTCTTGCGAAACACGGCGGTTATCACAGAAGAAATGTCGATCGAGGATGCCAAGGCAAAGGGTGCGATGGCGCTTTTTGGTGAGAAATATTCTCAGGAAGTTCGCGTGTTAACGATGGGCGAGGGCTTCTCGATTGAGCTATGCGGTGGAACGCATGTGAAGAGAACCGGCGACATTGGCTTGTTCAAAATTGTCTCTGAACAAGGCATCGCGTCGGGCGTTCGTCGCATTGAGGCGGTGGCTGGGCAGATTGCGCTGAGGCGGGTTAATGGTTTCGAGCGCAAGCTGCTTGATGTGAGTCGCAACTTGAAAACAGAGCCTGCACTGCTTGAGCAGCGGATTGAAGCGATGCTAGAGGCCAATCGGCGTTTGGAGCGAGATCTGCAGCAACTGAATGCTCGATTGTTGATGGGTGAATCGAGCCAGGATGATGTGGCGACGATCGAAGGTATCTCGTTGATCGCCAAGCGAGTAGAGGGTGTGGACCCTAAATCGTTGCCCGATGCCGTCGACAAGATGAAAAACAAGTTAGGTTCCGGCGTGGTGATCCTTGCTTCCGTGCAGGATGGACGCATTGCCTTGATCGCGGGAGTGACTCAAGACTTAACTGATCGATTGGACGCAGGTTCGATCGTAAACCACGTGGCCACTCAGGTCGGGGGCAAGGGCGGCGGTCGTAAGGATCTGGCGAGAGCGGGGGGTGATCAAATTGAACATCTCGACTCAGCGCTATCGTCAGCCCCTGAATTCATCGCAAAAACACTGGCTTAATGATGCGAAAGCTTTAGAATGCGCGGCTTTTAATGAGCCGGGAAAGCCTCTGAGCGACTCCCATTTGGCTGTCATGCAGTCAACCGGTCGCGGCAGAGCCTAAAGATAAAGGACGGATTGTGTCGCGATTGGTGATGAAGTTTGGCGGGACCTCGGTTGCCACGACTGCGCTGATGGACCGCATTGCTGATCGGGTACACACCCTAAAGCAAGCGGGCCATGAGGTGCTGTTGGTCGTGTCGGCGATGGGGCATGAGACGGATCGCTTGGTCGATCTTGCAGCACAAATTGATTACTCGGCGCTGGATGGCCGACAAGAGTCGGATGTGCTGCTCGCCACCGGAGAACAGGTATCGATTTCGCTCCTCGCGTTAAGTCTGATGAAAAAAGGTGTACCTGCTCGTTCTTTCCAAGGGCATCAAATCGCAATTCATACGGATGCAGCTTTCAGCCGTGCCCGTATTCTATCCATTGACACCGAACGGTTAGAGGCCGCGCTCAGTGATGGCATTGTGCCGGTTGTCGCCGGTTTCCAGGGAGTGAGCCCAGAGGGTCGAGTAACAACCTTGGGACGAGGCGGATCTGACACGACCGCTGTGGCCCTTGCTGCTGCAATGAAAGCCGATGAATGCCAGATTTTTACCGACGTTGAAGGGGTTTATACCACCGATCCGAGAGTCGTCGCCGGTGCGCGCCGACTGGGACAGGTGACCTTTGAAGAAATGCTTGAACTCGCGAGTTCAGGGTCAAAGGTACTCCACTCGCGGGCGGTTGAATTGGCCAACAAATATGCGGTGCCACTGAGAGTCCTTTCCAGCTTCGTGGAAGGTCCAGGCACTCTGATCACTTCCGAGGAGACCATGATGATGGAAGCCCCTTTAATCTCCGGCGTTGCGTTTACGGCAGATGAAGCCAAGTTAACCATCCGCGGCGTGAAGGATCAGCCCGGGATCGCATCACGCATCTTGTCACCTATCAGCGAGGCTAACATCGAAGTTGACATGATCGTGCAGAACGTGGGTGCGGATCAAAGCACGGACTTCACATTCACGGTGGCGCAGGCGGATTTTGAGCAGGCGCAAAGATTGCTGAGGCAGATTTCAGAGGAGATTCAAGCTGGAGAAGTTCTGGGTGATGCGCAAATTGCCAAACTATCGATCGTGGGAGTCGGCATGCGCAGTCATGCGGGCGTTGCCAGTCGCATGTTTGAAATTCTTGCAGCGGAAGGGATCAACATTCAGATGATTTCCACCTCGGAAATTAAGATCTCTGTGGTGATAGATGAGAAGTATTTGGAACTGGCAGCCAGAGCTTTGCACGCAGGTTTTGAGTTGGAATCGAGTTCCGACTGAAACAACGATCCTCCGAAGATCTTGACCTAAGTTCTTGGGTCTAGCGGCCCCCTTTAGGGAACGTTTGTGTCGCGGATGATGGGCCGCTTGCCCTCGTCCTTTCATTGCCGTGACTCAACCACGGTGCAGAACGGGATGGTCTCTCTAGGCGAGGCGAACGAATCGCCTTCAATGCGTACTGAAATGGCAAGGTGAGACTTGTATCGCGTTCTAAGAGTGGCTAATCTACGTGAGGAAACAAGCAAGGCTGACGGTAACCAAGTTTTGCTATCTGCGAACCAAATACTCGCAAATAAGAATAATAAAAAATAATAAAAACAATAAGTTGAGGCGAGGCAGTCTAACTACGACCGGAGGGTCGGGGAGGGGGTAGTGCTAATTCTCACGCGGAAAGTGGGTGAGACCTTGATGATTGGCGACGAGGTCGAAGTCACAGTACTCAGTATGAAAGGGAATCAAATTCGCTTGGGTGTCAAAGCGCCCAAAGAGGTTGCCGTTCATCGGGAAGAAATCGCTAAAAAATTAAGCAGCGAACCTGAAGCTGACTTCAGCTTTTCCGCCTCTTAAGCCGATTCAAACCGATTCTCTAGCCGGGTCGAGTGACCTGCTTGATCAATGGCCAGAATCCTTTCACAAATTGCACGTCGCGGTGATACCCGTTATTGATCAATAGCTGATGGAACAGCGGTAGGCGATAGATAGGGACGGACTGCAACAGATGATGTTCCAAATGAAAAGCAATCTGATGGGGCGCGATCAAGAGACGTTCCCACCAGTGCGTGCGCAGTGTCCGAGTGTTCAATCGAGCGTCAGAACTCAAGCGATCTGGAACGGCCGCATGCTCGGCCATTTGCCGCAAGCGAGTGCTGAGCATGTGAGTGGTCATGAAAGCAATGAGCCAGAGCAAGAACAGCTCAGCGTGCCCAAGCAAGGCGAGCACAAGAAGCAGCGCTCCGTTGACGATGAGCCCTCCTCTTACGGTTTTCTGCGACTCCTCATCGAGTTCGGGCAATCGTTTGATGGATCGACCAATAGACTTGAGGCGCCGCCAGCCTGTTTGGCCAGACAAATCCCGCCATACCTTGCGATGAAAGCTACTGCGAGTGACCGGGTAGTCAATGTAATTCCCCAGATCGGGGTCCGATTCTGTCCCCGCTAGCTCATGGTGCTTTCGATGAACTCGCATATAGCCTGCTTTATTAGAAAACACCCAATACCCAGACAGCCAGCGTCCAACAAAGTCGTTAACCCTCTTGGATGGGTAGAAGGTGCCATGCCCAGTTTCGTGAACTATCACGCCAAGCGACAACTGGCGAGCGCCAAAGAGCAACAACGCAAGGAGCCATGTGAGTGGATTCGACCAAACCGACACCAGATAAAAAGTTCCTATAATCAGTGTCCAGTCGTAGGCAACAAACAGGGACGCTCGCCAGGCACTTCGACGCGTCACTTGGGCCAATTCGTCTTTGGTAATGAATTCCATGGCCGGATTATAGGCGCTTTCAGCGCACCCGCACCAGAACGCGGACGCGCCTCAGCGCTCGTTGTTGATCAGTACCCATGTGCGAAAGCGACTGGGCTCTTGAAAGCGGCAGTTGATCTATCGCAAGCATGTACATCGGCGGGTGTCACGCAACGGGTCGCGCGTTGCCATGCACGCGAGCCGTTCAAGGGCAGGCTTGGCGCATGAGCAATAAGGTGCGTCGAATCGCCATTATCGGTGCAGGCATTTCGGGACTCACCTGTGCGTACCGTCTCAGCCGAGACAATGACGTTACGCTCTTTGAACAAAATAACTACCTCGGGGGCCATACGCATACTCATGATGTCAGCATTGAGGGTGAGCAATTGGCAGTCGATACAGGTTTTATTGTTTTTAATGATCGAACCTATCCTCGTTTTCGGGCGCTACTCGCCGAGCTCGAGTGTGAATCGCAAGTTACTGAAATGAGCTTTAGCCTCCGCCGGGGTGCGCTCGAATACAACGGCCATAATCTCAACACGCTGTTTGCGCAGCGGCGAAACCTGTTAAGTCCTACCTTCTGGCGCATGATCCTGGATATCCTAAAGTTCAACCGACTCGCTAAGGCCGTGCCCGCGAGTGACACGACGACCCTTGGCCAGTTCCTGAATGATCACGCATTCAGTGAGACGTTCAGGCATCACTACATTCTGCCGATGGCGGCGGCTATTTGGTCGACTGGAGATCGAGATGTTGAAGACTTTCCCTTGGGTATGCTCTGTGCGTTTTTTTCTCACCACGGACTGCTCGATTTAAAAGACAGGCCTACTTGGTACGTGATCAAAGGGGGGTCTCAGCGCTACGTAGAGCGGCTGCGTGTGCATCTCGGCCGGTGCCGAACCGAGCAAAGGGTTGAGCGAGTGACGCGCCTAAATCACGGGGTGTCGTTGCAGTTTAAAGACGCAGAAGAAACGTTTGATGAGGTTGTTTTAGCGTGTCACAGTGATGAGGCACTGGCGCTGCTGTCTGACCCTTCTCCAGAGGAGGTTCGCATTCTCTCGGCGATGCCCTACGGATCAAACGTGGTTACACTCCATACAGACGAATCACTGATGCCCAGAGCAGCTCGGGCCTGGGCAAGCTGGAATTACCATGGCGAGCCGGGCCGCGATCGACCCCAATTGACTTACTGGATGAATCGATTACAGGCGCTTTCGACGCGCACACCGATTCTCGTGACTTTGAATGCGAGTGACGCGATCGCGCCCGCCAAGGTAATTAAAACACTGCGCTATGCCCATCCTGTATATGACGCTTCGTTTCTTGAAGCGCAAAACGCGTGGTCTGAGATTTCGAATCACAGGCGGACGCACTACTGTGGTGCTTATTGGCGGTACGGATTTCACGAAGATGGTGTCTGGAGCGCAGAGCGGGTGGTGGACGAGCTCAAGTCGGGGTCTGGCGAACGATGAAAGCAGGCGTGATGACCGGGACGATGTTTCATGCGCGGGCAAGGCCCATTACGCATCAATTTGCCTATCAACACGCCATGTTCTTGGCGGACCTCGACGATTTAGCTGCAGTGGCGAAGGCGTCTGCCCTGGTCTCGGTGGAACGATTTAACCTGGTTTCCTTTTATAGGCAGGATTTTTTACCCTCGCCTCGATCATTAAAAGACGAGGTACAGCACCAAATCGAATTGCATTCGGGTGATCGATTCGAAGGGCAGGTCTTTCTTCTCGCCACATGGCGATCACTTGGGTTATTGATGAACCCCATTGCGGTGTTCTACTGTCTGGATGAGCGTAAAACACTTGCCTATGTTGTGGTCGAAGTCCACAACACGCCATGGAATGAGCGTCATGTTTATGTCCTCACACCGCCCTTTGATCAGCCCGTCAAAAAGACTTTTCACGTCTCGCCTTTCCTGCCTATGACGCTCACGTATCGATTCGATCTGTCTGAGCCTGGTGATTCGCTGGTGCTGTCAATTAGCGTCTTCGATGATGAAGGCAAAATTTTTGGGTCTGGTATCCGATTTGACTGGACGGAATTTTCATCGCGGTCGCTTCGGCAATATGCGAGGCGATTCCCCTTGATGACCGTGTCTGTGTTGCGCAAGATTTATTGGCAAGCGATGAAAATTTGGCTCAAGGGCGTGCCCTTTGTCAGGCATCCAAAGGCGCAGTTGCCTTGAAAGGGT
>JALRJG010000081.1 GCA_023261215.1 Pseudomonadales bacterium
AATAGCCGGGTGAGAGTCGTTTTGACAGGTTTAACCGATTATTGAAATAAAAGAGGCCTGTTGGGTCCATCAGTAACAGGTTAAAGCCTCGATAATCTTGTGCGCGACCCTCGATTGATGCCAGATAATGTTCAGCTGGTACGTCCGCGTTCAGGAAATTCGTAATTAATTCGCCTCGGGTCGTCGTTGGCAGCGGATCTGGAACAGGCTCGCTATAATTGGTGAGCGCAGCGAAGCGGCCTGCGCGATCGACCGCCATCCAAGTGCCCCCGCCTTGTAGATCGCGGCCCGCGAGAATGTTGGGCGCGGTTGACCAGAACGAAGCTTGGGCAGTTGGACGCTCGTGAAACTCGTCTCGATTTGCGGCCACCACCAATTGATGATCCTTGTTTGGCTGGTAGGCAAATGCAATGAGACACATCGTGCGGGTCTGATCTCTAGAAAGTGGAGGGTGGTCTGAGCATATCAAAGCACGGATTGCGAAAGAAGGAAGGTCCGGGCGGCTGCGCCTGTGACTTACTCTGCATTGAACTCGGTCATATGGATTGGTGAGCTTATGAGATACCCAGATATTGACCCCATCGCGCTGTCTCTATTCGGGCAGGTCAATATTCACTGGTATGCCATCAGTTATCTTCTCGCCTTTTTTTTGTGCTGGCAGATCCTGAAGGCGACCAGAGGTAACGGGGATCCGATATGGACCGATCAGCAAATCTCGGATCTGCTGTCCGTGGGCATGCTCGGGGTGATTTTGGGTGGTCGGATTGGCTACGTTCTGTTTTATGGTTTCGAGAGCTTTCTGAATAACCCCCTAATTCTGTTCAAGATTTGGCAAGGGGGTATGTCATTTCACGGGGGGATGCTCGGGGTGATTGTGGGTCTATGGGTTTACGCGAAACAGACCCGCAGGCCCTTCTTCGCTGTGACGGACTTTGTTGTGCTTGGCGTGCCGCTCGGTCTTGCTTGTGGCCGCATCGGCAATTTCATCAATGCAGAGCTGCCCGGCCGAATAACAGAGGTACCTTGGGGCCTGATTTATCCTGGGGATTTTGTTACCAGGCACCCATCAAGTCTTTATCAGATGTTGGCTGAGGGTCCGCTCTTGTTGGGTTTCGTGTGGTTGGTGAGCCGGCGAACATCGCGCGTCGGCGCACTGTCCGGTGCGTTTTTGTTCGGTTATGGCTGCCTGAGGTTTTGCACAGAGTTTTTTCGCCTTCCAGATGCGCACATGGGGTTTATGGCCTTTGGCTGGATGACGCAAGGACAAATTCTCTGTATCCCAATGATATTATTCGGGCTTTACCTGATGTTGATTCGTAGGCCAGCCTAAGCGTTTAGAGCCGAAGTCGTCGGGAAGGACAGTCGAGATCGATCCAAGGAGGGTCCACGATGAAAATTGAACCAAAAATTAAAGGATTCCTCTGCACGACCGCGCATCCTGCGGGTTGTGCCGCCGAAGTTCATCAGCAAATCCAGGTGGTTGAAAATCAAGGTCCTATTTCTGGTGCACCACAACGGGTGTTGGTGATTGGGGCATCCGGCGGCTACGGACTCGCCAGTCGAATCGTTGCTGCGATGGGATGTGGCGCGCAGACCATGGGTGTTTTTTTTGAACGACCCGCGAAAGGGGCTCGAACCGCCTCGCCTGGTTGGTATAAAACCGCGGCCTTTACGGAAGAGGCTGAGAGGAGGGGGCTTTACTGTAAGAATTTTAACGGGGACGCGTTCTCCACTGACATGAAAGCAGCCGTCATCAAGGAAATTCAGGCCGACTGGGGGCAGGTCGATTTGGTCGTCTACTCCCTTGCGGCGCCAGCGCGAACCCTGGCGTCTGGTGAAACGGTCCGAAGCACCTTAAAACCGATTGGCGCTCCGTTTTCGGGCGCTACGATTGATTTCAATTCCGAGGAACTTCGGTCGATCAGTCTCGATCCAGCAACCGATCAAGAAGTTGCCGACACGGTTCAAGTCATGGGGGGTGAGGATTGGCAAGACTGGATAACGGCGCTCTCTCGTGCGGGTTGCCTTGCAGAGGGCTGCATCACGACCAACTACACCTATCTAGGCAGTGAGGTCACTTGGCCCATCTACTATCACGGAACGATCGGTCGCGCTAAAGAGGACTTGGATCGGACGGCCGCTCGACTGAATGAACAATTGGCGCCACTGGCGGGGAAAGCGGAAGTCGTCGTCATGAAAGGTTTGTTGACGCAAGCGGCCTCCGCCATTCCAGGAATGAGCCTTTATCTGTCGCTATTGTTCAAAGCGATGAAAGCCAATGGGACGCATGAAGGCTGCATCGAGCAAGTTGATCGATTGTTCCGAACGCAGTTGTTCCTCAAGGAGGACCAGCGCCGAGATGACGAGGGGCGCTTGCGAATGGATGAACTCGAGATGGCCGAGGAGGTGCAGAGCTATGTTCGAGAGCATTGGTCGAAAGTGAGTGAAGCCAACCTTCATGAGTTCACGGATTTCGCCGGTTATAAAGCTGCGTTTCTCCATATGCACGGCTTCAGCATGCCTGGCATTGATTATGAGGCCGAACAGATTGTAGATAGGGCGATCCCCTTGGTATCGCTAGATGAGGAGGCGTCATAGCGCACATCATCGGTAGTCTGAGCTGCTGGTCCATGAGCACGCTGGCCTGTCAAAGTGTCCGCTATGCAGGCCTCTCGGCACTTTCACACTCGCCTTTACCCAGCGCGGGGTTTGGCCTTCACCGCGCTTGCGCTTGTTGTACAACTCACTCCGCTTGAAGCAGCCGTAGCGTCAACGGCCGCGCCGCTGCTTTTTTCCTATCCTCACCTCCTCTACGTTTTGCTGATGCGCTCGAGCCGGGTGCGGATGACGGTTGGTGTGTGCTTGATGATCGACAGTGGTCTGATCACGCTGATGGTCAGCCAGGGTTTACTGCCGCCTAACATGGCCGTGCTTGCTGTACTGCTCATGTTTTCAACTGTGACAGTGTGTTTGCCGGTTCGGTCTTTTGGGTTTGCGGCGAGTGGGTTGATGCTATCGATTGCGCTGCTGAGCCAGAGGGTCTGGCTTGGTGCCATGTGGTCGAATCTCTCGGTGGGTGAAACGATAATGCTTGTGTTTGCTGTGACCTATCTGTTGTCCTTAGGTGTATTGGCCTGTGGCTGGGCACTGAGACTCGGGCATCGGCACAAAGATGCGGAGGCGAAGCGTTACCGATTGCTCGATCATCATGAACAAGTCTCAAAGTTTTTGCCGGATAAAAATCTGCTCCGTGATGCTGTTGATGTTCATCTTCGAACCCATCTGATTGTTCTGTTTTCGGATATGTGCCGATTTACTACTTGGAGTGATCAGCTGGCGGAGATTGAATTGGCCGATTGGTTAGACACTTATTTAAATCAGGTGAACGCTATGGTCCTTCAGGAAGGTGGACTGTTGGACAAATTTACGGGTGATGGATTGATGGTCATCTTTCACGCGCCCGCCGAAGATCGACTTAGTCACATGGCTCAGGCTTTGGCGGCGCTCCGCTTGGCTGATCGCCTACATCACCTTCATCGTGCGCAAGGCGCATTAACCGCAGACGACTCACTGTTTAAGGCGAACCCAGCCCTGCTCAGAATGCCTGCGCTTCGAATTGGCATCCACGCAGGGCATGGCCTTTTTGGTCGATTTGGAGGCCAGTCACGTAGTCACTTCACCGCTGCAGGGACCACGATTAACGTGGCATCGAGGCTTTGCACGGCTGCCAATGCCGGTGAAACGTTAATTTCAGATCGACTCGGTCAGTTGGCCGGTGAATGTTGCTCGGCGGCCGTTTGGACACCCTTCAAGCCGAGGGGCCTTGAAACCGAAATGTTGATTGCGCGGCTCCAGCCACCTGGGGCTGCCCGTTAACGATATAATGCGCGTGCGATCAGGACAAAACCATGACTCAAGAACTTCAAGACGCTGTTTTTATGAAAGCCTGTCGGGGCGAGCCCACCCCCTATACGCCGATCTGGCTGAATCGACAGGCGGGCCGATACATGAAGGAATACCATGAGGTCAAAGGTGAAACGCCCAGCTTAGATTTTTTCAAAACGCCGCACCTCGCCGCGCAAGTCACGTGCGATGCCCAGCGAATTTTAGGGGTCGATGCGGCGATTTTGTTTGCCGACTTATTGCCGATTCTCGAACCACTCGGCTTCGACCTCGATTACATTGCGGGCTTCGGGCCTTCCATCAGCAATCCCGTTCGAACCTTGACACAAATTGACGCGATCACGACGCCGCCAGCGCAAGAATCGATGCCGTATATCGTTGAGGCAATCCAATTAATTCGCCGCGAATTGCCTTCCAATATCCCTTTGATCGGGTTTGCTGGAGCGCCGTTTACCCTGGCTTCTTATGCGATTGAAGGCCAAGGTTCTCGTAATTACACCCATGTAAAGAAATTGATGTACAGCCATCCTGATGCGTGGCATCAGCTGATGAGCAAGATCTCGGACGCGGTGATCGATTATGTCCAGGTGCAAATAGCCGCTGGCGTTCAGGCGATGCAGTTGTTTGACAGTTGGGTCGGAGCGCTTGGAGTCTCTGAATATCAGCGGTTCGTTCTACCTCATTCGTCTCGAGTCATCAAAGCGATTCAAGGCACTGTGCCGATCATCCATTTCGGAACGGGTAACCCGGCGTTACTGCCGGACATGGCGACCTGTGGTGCTGAAGTAATGGCGCTCGATTGGCGTGCCCCCCTGAAGTCGACTTGGGACGCATTAGGGGTTAGGGCCGTGCAGGGCAATCTTGATCCAATTGCGCTGCTAGCTGAAGAGCGTGCAGTCCTCGGTGAGGCGGAGCGATTGCTCTTGGAAGTGGGGCAAAAGCCTGGGCACATCTTCAATTTAGGACACGGCATTATCCCAGAGACGCCGGTCGCCCATGTGAAGTCGCTCGTACGTTTCGTTCAGGAACGCTCCAGCGAAATTCGAAGTTAGGTTGATGCTTCGCCTAAAGAGGGCGGATGAGCACTTTTGAATTCCGCTGCGAGTTATATTTTGCGAGTTTAGGGGCCGGCAGGTGATCCTTTTCAGCTCGCATAAAGCCTCGTTCTAAAAACCAATGCTCAGTCTGGGTGGTCAAGACAAACACGGCTTTCACGCCTCGTTGCATCGCTCGATGCAATAGGGAACTCAGCAGGCGTTCGCCATAATCCTGATCGCGATGATTCGGGTCTGTGGCCAGACTCGCGATTTCCGCGGTGTCCCCGAACTCATGGAGTGCGCCACAACCGATCAGCTGACCCTCTAAATCGACCACCAGATAATCTGCAAGGTTCTGATCGAGATCGTCCCTGGAACGCTCAATCAGTGCGCCAGACTGCTCGAGTGGGCGGATGAGTTTAAGCATTGCTTCAACGTCTTCCGCGGTCGCAGAACGAATCACCGCCGGACCTGGCGTCACTATGGTGCCCGAGCCGGTCATCGTGAACAGCTCTTCTAACAGGGCCCCGTCATGGGCATAGCTCACGAGGTGACAGCGATTCGATTGACCCGTCAGCGCAGACTTAATCCCTTGTTTGATGCCTGAGGCGAGTGCGTCATTGTCGCCCTCTAATTGCGTGGTCGATCGCTCACTGATGCGGTGTCCCGCATCATCGACGAGACCATGTGAGGGCAGAAAATAAATGAGTTTGTCTGCTTGGAGCGCTTTTGCGACCTCGCCAGCCAAACTGTGGCAATTCAAAATAAAGGTCTCTCCGGTCAGGGCATATCCCACCGGCGGGATCACCACCAACATGTCATCATCCAGCAGCGCCGCGATGGCGCTCTTATTGACCTTGCGAGGCTTACCTCTAAAGCCTTGGTCCTGACCCCCCATGACGCCCAGTGGTTGCGCTCTAATGAAATTCCCGGTGCAAGCGACAAGATCACTATAAAAAGGGGACGCGTGATGGGCATTGGCGGAGAGCGAGGCGATCACTTGGTGCGTCGCACCTCCTATTTTGGCCATGAGTTCGGAGAGTTGGCCTTCGCTTGCGATTGGCGGCGGATGCCCGATTTGCTCTTCAGCGAGTTCAGACGCTTCCAAGTCGTGCACGAGAACGATGCGCACGCCGAGCGCATGGAGCAAGGTGACGTCTCGCAAAACATTATCGAAATTGGGACTGCGCATCGCGGCCTGATCGACGCACAGCACAAAGGTCTTCTGACGATGCAGATAGATATAGGGGGATGCGCGGCGGAACCACTTGATAGGATCGATAGCCTCAGCCATGACAAATCGTGCAGAGTGTGAAAACGCTATTATACGCTTGGTGTTGCTAAATGCGCGAAACTCCCAGGGTTGAACGTCAGATGCACGCAGATGCCAAGATCAAAGGCGCGGACTGATATGGCCTGGGCTTGGTAGCGAAAGGCGTCGTCCTTATGCACACGATGCTCACAACAACGAACCCAACGCGAAAGAGGACGTCATGGCTGCCTTAGACATCAAGCTGAATTTGACAGACCTACTACAAGATCTGATCGCCCAAGGGCGGCTCGATGAGACCGAAGCAGACCGGATTCGTCTGAAATCCAGGACGTCAGCGCAGCGTCTTTGGCATCCGCTGGAATTGATTGCTGACGCTGGACCGCCGGACCTGAAGAGCCCGGGGGAAACCTTGTCATTGGATCGCCTGACGCGGTGGCTGAGCGAGCGCTATGAGCAGACCTACTTTCACATCGATCCCCTAAAGATTGACACCCAGCAAGTAACCAGCGTGATGTCCAGCGAATTTGCTGAGCGTCATCAAATTCTCTGTGTCTTTGTGGATCGCCAGAGCGTGCATGTTGTGAGCGCGGAACCTGAAGTGTCCAGTTGGGAGGCTCTGATTGAGCAGAGCCAACCTGGGAAAATGATTCATCGCTTGATTGCCAACCCAGCCGATATTCGCCGGTACACCAAAGAATTTTATGCCGTCGCACGAAGCGTAAAAAAAGCGTCAGCGAGCGGAGCGGCCATCAGTGGACTGACTAATCTTGAGCAGATGTTGGAGCTAGGGCAGTTCGACGGCATGGAGGCCAATGACACGCATATCGTCAATATCGTTGATTGGTTGCTTCAATACGCATTTAGCCAACGGGCAAGTGACATCCATATAGAGCCCAGGCGGGAAAAAGGGGCGGTGCGATTTAGAATTGATGGGGTGCTGCATACG